>CALDSM010000778.1 GCA_937923585.1 uncultured bacterium | reverse complement strand
GTCCCCTGCGCCTCTGCGTTACCCTGTTTTCTCTTCCCAATTCTTTGGTTGCGGCCGTGCGGTACCAGGTTTCTCTGTGGCCTTGTGGTTCAACTATGTTGCAGGAAGGATGAACACCGGCGTCGGGGTGAGGGCAATGGATGCGGTGTCGTCTTGAACGGCAACCGTTTGGGTGTCGGGGACCGTCTGATTCGGTTGGGTAATCAGCGACTCGACGACGAGCGAGGAGGCGGTTGTGTGCAGCGTGAGTGTGGCTTGCGGGACCGTGTCCCCCGGCAGGAGGAGTGTGCCGGGATCATGCCAGGCGATCCAGAAATCGGGTGATTCCGAGCCGACCGCGCGGGTAACGCGGTACAACCGGATGGCGGGGTCTTCCGTTGCCGTGCGCTGCACACCGGTGCAGTTGTCGAGACGGTTTGCCAACTGCCGCAGCGCGTAGAACAGCGGACGATAGCCCGTGACCACGTGCGTCCGGGTGAACCAGTTGATAGTGCTGTCCACCATGCCCGCCCAAGCCGAATTGCCCGCGGCCGCCCGGAATATGGGCGCGTTGAGCCCCGTCAGGTCCTGCATGTAGGAGGTGTTCACAAAGGCGACGCCTTGGTCGGCGGCCATGACCGACAGTTGCACCATGTCCTGCGCCGCATAGCCGTGGAGCCAGTCCAGCGTGTCCCGGTCGCCGTTGACGAGTTTGGTGAAGTAGTCGGCGAGGCGGCAGCGGTCGGCCTCGGTGGCGGGGGCGACCATGATGGCCAAGCTGGCCGGGGCTCCGGCGCAGGTCGTGGCCGGTCCCCATCCGGCAAAGGAGGACGGGAGCGTGTCGGAGATGACCAGTGGCTTGTCGTAGCCGCGCTGGCCCATCTCGTACCGGATCCACTGCGCGGTGGCGTCCACTTCCGCGGAATAGGTGTGGAAGTTGACCGCATCGAAGAGGTCGGGACGGTCGAGCACGGCGCGGATGTCTTCAAGTGAGTGGTACATGATGCGCTTGTCCACGGCGGCGAACGCGGCGTCGTATTCTTCCGGTCCGGGATTGGAGGCGAAGGCGGTGGCGACCAGGAAGGCGGCATGCATGACCACCGCATCGGCATAGGCCTCGTGCGCGGCGTGGTAGCCGGTTTCGAGCATGGCGAGGTAGTCCGCCGCCGGTTCCGGTTCATAACTGGAGAACTCCACGCCGATCTCGTAATACCGCACGGGCTGTTTCAGGCCGGGCATGTCAGCGACGCCGTCGCCGTCATACCGCTCGACCACTGCGCGGACCCACGCGGCGAAGTCGGCCACGTGCTCCGGCTTTGGCGCAGAACTCGTGTTGGGAAGCGGCGCATTGGGCGCGACGGAGGCCCAGTCATTGTCGGGCCGGAGCCCGACCATGCATTCGGCAAACCCGGCGTCCTGGTACTCTCTCACCAGGGTGTCGAGGGTTCCGAAATTGATGGCGCCGCCCTCTCTGGGCTGCATTTTTCCCCAGCCAAACACCTCGGGCAGGAATTTCACGCCCGGCAGCCGCGTCTGCGCCACTTCGGGGCCAAGGCCCGGCAGCGCGTATTCCATGCCCAGGATGAGCGGGAGTTTTGCCGGTGTCGCGGGGGGCGGCGTGGGCTTGCAGCCGCCAAGCAAGGCGGCGGAAAGGACCAGCGGCAGGAACGGCCCGGT
>CALDSM010000777.1 GCA_937923585.1 uncultured bacterium | reverse complement strand
GGGCATGGACGGCACCCAGAAGATCGCCGCGCGGTATTCGGCCTCCTGAGCAGCGGCCACTGCGGACAAGGACAACGCAAACCCAAGCAGCGCAGCACAGCGAATGATGGACATGGCCAAACCCCAATACGTTTCTTCAACAACGTTCAGACAGACTGGACTATTAGACCCGGATTTGAAGGTCCGCGCAAGCACAGGAGGGAAGGAAAGAACGGCAACCACGGAACTCACGGAATTGCACGGAAGGGAACGAAGAGAGATTTGCATGGATAAACAGGATTCACAGGACAAAGCGGCGCGGGGATAACGGCAGCATTCGATACGGGTTCGTTCTATGTGTTCTTTCGATCTTTGTGGTGAAGAAAAGAACTTCCGTTAACCGCAAAGAACGCATAGAACACAAAGAAGGACAGGCAGGCAGCAATGTCGGGAGTCAGGACCACATCGTTCTTTGGCCGCATCCTGTCCATCCTGTTCATCCCTGTTCGACGGCCTTCTTCCGTGCAGTTCCGTGAATTCCGTGGTTAAACGCTCTTCTTCGGGTTCATTTCTTTGGCCATGCAACCGTGGCCCACTGCGACGCGGTGCCTTCCGCGGTGAGGGTTGCCTGTACCTGTGCGGGCACGGTGTCGAGGCGCGTCTCATGGGTCACAAGCATGTAGGTGCCGGGCGCCCATGCTTTGGTGGGCGGGACGGGACGGAACAGCACGTCCTGCGGGCCGATGCCCCGCAGCACCGCGGTATAGTCCCGGTCCACCGGCGCGAGCACGCGGAAGATGAATTGGAGTTCCCACACGCCGTCCGGCCGCTGGACCGGCTCGAAGGCGGTCAACGCAACGCAGTTGTTCATCAGCGTGGCCGTCTTGTCCGCCTCGGCGAGCAGCCGGGTGAGCCGTATCTGCGCCGCCTTCAAGAGTTCCGGCGTGGCGAAGGCGCCGGCCCTGTTCATCGCCTTCAGCAATGGCGCCATGCCCATCGCATCCACCTGATCGGGCGTGGCGATCTTCTCGACCGGCGCGGGCGCGGGACGGCCCCACACGCCAAACTGGTATCCCGGAATGGTGGCCCGGCGCGGTTCGGAGAAACGGTCCAGTTCCTGGAATCCCCTGGCGCTCATCCACTGCCGTTCCCCTTCCTCCCCGCCCGCACGGTTCTCCTCCAGCGCGCATATTACATAGTCAATGTTTGAGAGGTATGGCTCGAGTTCTTCCACCTTCCAGGCCTGTGCGGCCTTGGTGATGCGGCTCTTCACCCCGGCCAGGTCCGCGGGGAGATCATGCCGCCGGTACGGGTTCGGCTCGGGCCAGAAATGCCGGTCCTGGAATCCAAACCCGCGCAGGTTCACCACCGCATAGCGGGCGTACTGCCCTTCGGTTCGTCCGCGCTGGAGTTCGCTGCGCAGGATGGCGAAGAACATGCGGTCCTGGTAGTTGTCCTTCACGGGTGCGCTCAGCCACGAGTAGGCGTTGCCCATCGTCAGCCGGTCTTTGCACAGATAGAGCCCCTTCTCGTCATACAGGGACAGCATGGCGGCGTCGGGAAGGATGGGCAGGCGCAATCCGGACAAGCCCGGCAGCGCCTGAAACGTCAGATTCGCATAGGGTACAGCCATTATCGCGAGGCAGAAACCGCAGGCGGCACGGCGCAGCCGCGCATTGGCCACGGCCAGCGCGGGCAGTGCGGCAAACAGGGCCAGCGGCGCCAGCACGGGCACGGCATAGCGCGGGGTGCCGAAGCGGAACAGCACCGTGAACAGCGCCCAGGCGCCCAGCACCCAGCCCGCCAACATGAAACAGGCAAACCAACCGGATCGGGGAATGATCCGCAATGCCAGGATGAGTCCCAGGCAGCACAGCACAAAGGGCAGCAGGAACAGGCCGTTGTTGACGGCAAAGACAGGGTAGCGAACCCAGGGCGCATGCGATCGGGCGCTGGGCGTCACAAGGCGCGGCTGGGCGGGTGCGGCCGGTGCGGGGGGCGTTGCCGACACGGCTGCTGTCGCCTGGGTCGGCTTCGGCGCGACCGCGGCGAAAGAGAACACGGGCTGGTCCTGGCTGCGGTGCGTCACCCAGTAATTGAGGAAGGCGTCGCGGTGGCGCACATACCACGGCGCGGCAATCACCACCGCCAGCACAGCGACCAGCAGCAGATGCCCGACCCACCGGCCCAGGCCCCTGCACTGCGGGTCCTTCGTCACCACGCGTCCCATGCAGCGCAGCAATCCGAACACCAGCGCCATCGCCAGCGGCACGGCATAGTAGACCGGCGTGACCGTACGCGTGAGCAGCGCGAGCGCATTGATCACGCCGAACGCGGTGGCCCATCGGAGGTCATGAAAGCCCCGGCTGCGCAGCAGCGCATACACGGCCCACGCGACGAGGCAGGCCGCGAGGTAGTCGGTCATAAAATAGCGCGAGGCCACGGCCAGTCCGGGCGTCAGGCTTGCCATCGTCGCGGCGAACAGCGCGCCCGATCGGGGCAAGAACTCGCCGGCAATGCGGTACACCGCCAACAGGAGCAGCAGGAAGGCGGCCGTGTTCACCAGCGTGGCATGGTCGGTGCCGTAGCCGAGCATGCCCTGGAACAGGGCGCCGCACAGGTAGAGCAGGGGGGGATGGGCCGGATTGCCCGGCTCCACGGAGAACGCGGCCGCGATGCGCCCGAACAGACCCGTACCCGGCGACTGGAACAGCGCGTCATAGACGGCACGGGCCTGCTCCAGATGCACCTGCTCGTCCAGCCAGTGTACATGGTTGTCCTGCCCGAGCCACCACAGGTTGACGGCGGCGTGCGCCGCCAGCAGCGCGGCCAGCACCACCAGGCTGGCCGTGCCCTTGACCACCGCGCCCGTCACCGACGACGGCGTGTTTTCCAGTCTTCTAAACAAGCCTGCGCCTTTCTGTTCCAGTTCCCGCTGCCGTCATTGCGAGCGAAGCGCGGCAATCTCTTGGAACCGCAGCCCAAGGTCTGCGCTATTGCGAGAACGAGATTGCCGCGCTTCGCTCGCAATGACGGCGTGTGTCGAATTGGCGCAGATTATGGCACACGCGGCTTGCCCTGCCCCATTTCCCGGAACAGACCGCGTATCGCGTCGAAGTTGGGGCTGGGCGCGCGCAGGTCGAGGGCGTAGGTCACCACCGCATCGCACTTGCCGTCGCGCTGCGCCTCCAGGCACATGCGCAGCCACCGGGCGGTGCGTTCCGGGTTCACGGGGTCGCCGTGGCGCAGGCGGAATTCCACATCCTGCGCGGCGGTCATCACGACAAAGGG
>CALDSM010000776.1 GCA_937923585.1 uncultured bacterium | reverse complement strand
GCCTCCGGGGCCGAAGGCAAACGATTGCCGCCTACGGTTTTGCGGGCGGCCTTGGCACGGGGGGGTTGAGCTGCTGCTGAATCCGGCGCACGGTGGCCGCAGCCGTGGCTGCGGCCTGAGAACCGGGTTCAAGCGTCATAACCTGCGTGTAGGTGGCCAGCGCGCCGTTCAGATCCCCTGATGCCCGCTGCGCGGCGCCGAGCAGGTTGAGCGTCGTCACATTGCCGGGGCGCAGGGCCGCGGCCGTTTCATACTGCGTGACCGCCGCCGCGTACTGTCCGGTCTGGCGGTACACGTTGCCCATCTGCACGTAGGCCGAGGGGCTGTTGGGCTGGAGCGCGGCAAGGGTCTGATACTCGGCGAGCGCGGCGCCCGTGTCGCCCATGCGGCGGTAGTAGTCGCCCATGAGCCGCCGCGCGTCGGCGGCGTCGGGCGCGGCGCCGACCCACTGGCGTAGCGCGGCGCCCTCCTCGGCGCGCATGCCCATCTGCCGGTACATTTCGGCGGCCATCGGATAGGCGCGCAGGTCGCCCTGGCTCATGCTTTGGAATTCCGAGAGGTACTGGCGGGCCTCGGCGTCCATGCCGTTGCGCGCGAAGGCCTGCGCGGCAAGATAGCGGGCCACCGAGTCATTGGGCATGGCCTGCATCCAGTCCTCGTAGGTTTGCAGTTCGTCGCCGGTCATCCCGGTTTGGCGCTGGAGCGACGCCAGCGTCTTCCATGCCTGGCGGTTCGTCGGGTCCTTTTCAAGGCTCTGCGCCAGCAGGGACTGGGCCTCCTCGTAGTTGCCCGACTTCATAAGCTTGGCGGCCTGGCTCACCAGTCTTGCCGACTCGCCCTTCTTTCCGGCAAGGCTGTCCCGCTTCTCTTCGCGGCGCTGCTTGCGCTCTTCGGGCGAGAGGCTGGAGGCGGCGCCGGCGCCGGTCTTGCCGTTCTTGTCTTTGCCGTCCTTGTTGATCTTCCTGGGATCGCCCTTGCCCGCCGCACCGTCGGGATCATCGAGCATGGACTGCACGGCGACATCAATCAGTTCGGCCACCAGCGGATTGTCCCCGCCCGCATTTGCCTGTGCCGCACCTTCCGCGCGTCCAGATGAGGGTGCCTCGATGATGTCCCAGTGGTCATCGCTGAACGCGGGCGTTTCCGCGCCCTTTCTGTCCTGCTGACCGGTGAGCGCCGCCTTTGCCGCCGCCAGTTCGCAGCGCAGCCCCTCGCCTTCCGCGATCGCCCTGTGCGCGCGCAGTGACTGCACCAGTGCAACACCGCCAAGCAATGCGGCCAGCACCGCAAATGTGAGAACTGTTCTGTTCATGATGAATGTGTGTCCGAGTGGGGTGCGTGTTTGCGCGTCAGTATAACACCGACCCCGCTGAGAAGTTCCGACAACATGACGAACACGGAGACATCCGGCGGGGATGCTCCCGTCTTCGCGGTGGCGACGGACGCTTCCCGTGGCGCGCACGCAATGGACATGGGACGCGGATCTCCGGTACCATACGGGTTCGCGCGTGAGGAACCAAGTGCCGGATTCCATTTGATCCGCCCATGCGCGCGGCAAGGGAGACCAGTTGCAATGAGCAGAATTTTGGTGACAGGCGGCGCCGGTTTCATCGGCTCCCATGTCGTGGACGCCTATGTTGACGCGGGCCATCAGGTGACGGTGGTGGATGATCTTTCCTCCGGATCCGAGGACAACCTCAACCCGAAGGCGGCATTCTATGAACTCGACATACGCTCGGCCCAGTTGGCCGACGTGTTCGAGGAGCAGAAGCCCGAGGTGGTGGCCCATTTCGCCGCGCAGATTGACGTGCGGCGCAGTGTGCAGGACCCGATCTTCGACGCGGACGTGAACGTGCGCGGCTCGCTGAACCTGCTGGAGATGTGCGTGGGCGGGAATGTGAAGAAGCTGATCTTCGCCTCGACCGGCGGCGCGATCTACGGTTCGCCGGAGAAGCTGCCCGCCGACGAGAACTGCCCGCCGCTGCCGGAGTCGCACTACGGCACGAGCAAGCTGTGCGTGGAAAACTACATCGGGCTGTACAGCCGGATGTACAAGCTGCCGTGCACGATACTGCGCTTCCCCAATGTGTACGGGCCGCGGCAGAGCCCGCACGGCGAGGCGGGCGTGTGCTCGATCCTCGCGGGGCTGATGCTGGAGGACAAGGCGCCGACGCTGTACGGCCACGGCACGCCGCAGCGCGACTATGTGTACGTGGGCGACATCGCGCGCGGCTGCGTGCTCGCGCTGAAGAAGGGCACGGGCACGACGCTCAACCTGGGCTCGGGCAAGGGCACCTCGGTCAAGGAACTGTACGACATTCTCAAGGGCGTCACCGGCTTTTCGGGCAGGCCCCTGCTCAAGGACCGGCGCCCGGGTGAGGTGGAGAAGATCTTCATTACCGGGGACCGCGCAGCCGAGGTGCTTGGCTGGAAGCCGGAAGTTTCGCTCAAGAACGGGCTGGCGAAGGTCGTCGAATTCGTGCGCGCGCAGCAGGCGGCAAACAAGGCGGAAGAAGACTAGCAGGCGCCGTCCGGAAAAGAATCACGCCGGCGCGCGATACCCGAGGGAAACTTCCGCGCGCCGGCGTTCTTTATGTATATCGGCCGCTGTTGCAGCCGAAGATGATCCGGTTCCAGGGGCCGGACTCACGTCATCAAACAGTACCGTGCTTCGGGGAGAATGTTACACGGCGACAAAGGGGAGAAATTCAAAGGGCAGTCTGAAATTTGATATTTGCGGCTGGAGCCCTGAGAATGGAACAACCCTGACAGGCGGGGTGCCTGTCCCACAATATCCGGAAGGAGTAGCGGGCTTTATGCGTAAGACAGGTGCTGGCTTGTGCTTTGTGCTGGGTGTGCTAACGGCCGGTGTTATTGCGGGTGGCGGGGCTTTTGCCGCGGACCGGTTTGAGGGGACGTATTTCCAGGGTGAGGGCGATGTGGATTATCTGCAACTGCTGGACACTTCGGCGCGGCTGTTTTATCCGAGTCCGGACCTGCAGAACATCTCGATGCTGTACACGCCGGCGTGGAACGGGTTTGTGGAAGGGCCAACCTGGGGCGCGTGGTGGATTCAGAACAGTTACGGGCCGACGTACTGCGCACTGCCGTTCTTCACGGAGCCATACACGACGTTTTTGCAGAACGCGCAGGACCTGTGGTTTGCGCACATCGGCGACGGCAAGACGAAGGGGGAAAAGGACTGGGTGGGGCCGGACGGGTGCCTGTGCGACGCGGCCGCGCCGACGCTGGTGTATTACAAGCAGGGCGACGGGCGCATTGACATTCATGACTGGGGGATGGAGTTCACCGCGGCGGGCGTGGTGATGCAGGCCGAACTGCTGCTCATCAGCCGCGACAGCACCGCTATTGCCCACTACCTGCCGCTGCTGGAGCGGAGCGCGAATTTCATTGAGACGCGCCGCGACCCCAAGAACAACCTGTTCCTGGCGGGACCGGCGGGCAACCTGCTGGCGCCGAGCTATGCAGGTTGCAGGAAGCCGGACGGCACCTTTGACAAGGCGTACCTTACCGGACTGTCCGTCACGTATATCGCCGGACTGGACCGGCTGATTGAACTGGAGAAACTGGCGGGCCATGCGGACAAGGCCAAACTGTATGCCGAGCGGCGCGACCTGGCGAAGCAGGGCCTGCCGCAGATGATGACGGACGAGGGCTACTTCATCAAGTCACTGGACCCGGACGGGACGAAGCACGGCGTATACGGCGCGGAGAAGCACGGCTATTTCGAGGCGGTGTGCAACCATGACGCGATGGCGTTCAACGTGGTGGATGACGCGCAGGCAAAGAAGATTTACGACAAGATTGCGTCCATCCCCGGGCTGCGGCCACACGACCTCATCATCACCAACTGTCCCGGCCTGGACGACATGTACACCGAGCCGAAGGACTGGCTGTGGTCGTTCGGCACCTGGGTGAACGGCGGCCACTGGACGACGGCCGAGGCGCGCATGATCCTGGGGTATTACCGCGTGGGCGCGTTTGACGACGCGCGCCGCGCGATGAAGCGCATGCTGCGCTACGCCGGGGAGTGGCGCATGGACAACCCGCTGGTTGATTTTGGGAACCAGGTGTACCAGCCCAAACAGCCCATCAACTGCGTGTATGACAACTGGGGCGCGCCGGCCGGGATGATTCGCGGCCTGTTTGGATACCTGTACCGCGCGGACGGCGTCGAGCTGCGCCCGCACATCCCGACGGGCATCACGCAGTTGGACCAGCGTTTCCCCATCCGCTTCGGCGCGAAACGGCTGTTCCTGTCCACGACGGGCAACGGACCGGTACGCGCGGTGATGGTCAACGGCAAGCCCTGCAAAACCTTTGATGGGAAGTCGGTGTTTCTGTCCCATGCCGACACGCCGGACACGGCAAACATCCAGATCGTGTTGGGCGATGCAAAGCCGCGCACGGTTGCCAATGCGGCGCCGATGCCGGCACCGGCGCCGTCGGCAATAGCACCGGCGCTGGAGCCTTTCCGCGCGTTTTTCGCGCGGATGGGCGATGCGAGCATGGGCGAGCGCTACGAGGCGCGCCATGCACGGCTTGTCATCGAGTATGCCGCCGCCATCGAGGCGCGCAGGAAGATGCTGGGCGACGGAACGCTGGCGACACGGCCCGAGGCGTCGCAGGCCGCGGCGGACAAGTCCTACGAGGACACGATGAACAAGCTCGCTGAAGGGCTGCGCAACGTGATGAAGGGTTACGCGGGATCAGAGGAAGCGCCCAAGAAGCAGGTGCTGGCTGTGTGGAGGGAATGCGGAGGCGAATAGGGGGAAAAGCGCGAAGGGCGAAGTACAACTTCGCGGGCAAGGGCGTTCCCAAATGCAATTTGGGAACGAGTCAACTTGGGAACGAGCGCCAAATACCGTGACGTGGACGGAGACGGTGAACAGGACTGAGGGAGGGGTTGGATGTCTTCGTTACTCGATGACTATCGCCGAAGAGGCTGGTAGGGATGCTCTCGCTTTCGCGGAAGTGACGGGCGCTCCCAGTGGGGGCGCAACGCCAATGGGGCCGAGGCAACAACAGCCTTTGCGGGCATTATGCAGCGAGTAGACAGTCCCTCTAGCGGCCCTTCAACACCTCGCCCACTTGATCAATGGCCTGGAGCACACGAATGAACCCGGCTGACATCGGAAATGGTCCCGGATAGTCGTGATACTCGATGTGCCCGTCGAGATACGCCACATGACCGCCTGAGTATCCGCGGTAATGCCCCGGCCGTTCGATGAAGACGGGGATCCTTGCACTTTCTGCCCCAGTGCTGTCGCCAACCTTCGGATCGTTCGGCAGATGCAGTCGCGGGAGGGTCCTATCTGAGCCGGGGATAGGCAAGTTTCCCGTAAACCCGGTTCCCTGGCGTATCGCCTCTTGGTATGCGCGCAGGAAGTTGGTACCCTGTGCGGCGTCTTCCACCGCATATCCCAGATACCACCAACTATGGTCATCAATAAACTCTGTATTTCCTCTCAAAGCCGGGGTCTTGTCATAATCCGCCAACTGATAGGGGGCGGCCGCGTCATATTCCATCGTCATGGTGCGGCCGGTGACGCCATACTTCTCATGCATGATTTTGCGTTCAAAAACCAAACGGCCAGGTTCAGGGTCAAGGGGAGGAAGTGTCCCACCGTGGTCTTTGGCATAACGCATTGCCGCTATCAGCGGCTCAGCAAGATCATTTGCCCCTGATGATCGTCTTATGGCCTTGTTCATCGAGTTTAGGAAGATGACAAAAGGCGCTCCAATAACGAACAGCAACACCACGGACACGCTCAGACAGGACCAGCCCAAACGATTCTTGGACTTGCCTTGCACTGTGGCAGGTTCCAAGTCTTCTGCCATCACTCTTCCCTCCGATTTTGTCATGAAGGATGATACACTGCGAGTCTGCCCTTGGCAACTGCCTCAAGACATTTCCATGTTACCCAAGCCTGAAGAGTCATGGAGGGAAGGGCAAGCGTAAGAACAATGAGGGCCGCCAGCGGGGCGCGGGCGACCCTGTGAAAGAGCGGGATGTGTTTGGCGTTTAGAGCAATTCAAGGTTAAAATGCGGCATTAGCTTGGGAACGCAAACAGGTTGACACCGAGCCTCTGTTTTGACCCCGAAGGGGTCGGACAATGGTAGCCCCGGGCGACCGAAGGGAACCCGGGGTTAAGTAATGCAGGCGAAAACGTCCCCGCAGGGGGCGAACAGGATGCACATGCATGGCGCGTGCGCTTGTTCGCCCCCTTCCGGGGGCAAGACACACAATGCGCTGGCCCCCCACGCAAATCTCGCCCCCGAGAGTACCGCATGTCAACCGAAAAATGCTCTAGAAGCAGTCTGAGATGTCGAGGACGTCTTCTTTGGGGCCGTGCTCTCTGGACTCGATGTGGGGGCCGGTGAGCATGTCTTTGTAGGGCTGGCCGGGGCCGACCATGGGATAGACAAAGGCCTGCTTGTCGGTCATGACTTCGAGGAAGGCGGGGCCGGGGAAGGCGAGGAACTCTTCCATCTCTTTGCGCAGGTCCTCGTATTTCGAGACACGGCGGGCGAACTGGAAACCGTCAGCCTCGGCGGTCTTGACGAAGTCTTTGCAGTGCAGGGTCTTGTCGGTGCCGGAGAAGCGCTCGCCGTAGTAGAGGGTCTGCCACTGTACGACCATGCCGTCGCCGCGGTTGTTGAGGAGCAGGACCTTGACGGGCAGGTTGTAGTTGGTGCAGGTCTCAAGCTCGCCGATGTTCATGCGGATGCTGCCGTCGCCGTCCACGTCCACCACGAGCTTTTCGGGATGGGCGTACTGCGCGCCGATGGCGGCGGGCAGGCCGAAGCCCATG
>CALDSM010000775.1 GCA_937923585.1 uncultured bacterium | reverse complement strand
CCCATGAAAGGCACACTGGCGCGGGGGCGCTGGAGCGCGGAGGACGAAGATGCGCGGCAGGCGCTGTTCGACAGCGAGAAAAACCGCGCCGAGAACCTGATGATCGTTGACCTGCTGCGCAATGACATGGGCCGGATTAGCGACACGGGGAGCGTGACGGTGCCCCGGCTCTTCGACGTGGAGCGCTACAGCACGGTCTGGCAGATGACCTCGACCATACAGTCGCGCACGCGCGCCGGGCTGGCGGACATCTTTGCCGCGCTGTTTCCCTCGGGTTCGGTCACGGGCGCGCCCAAGATACGGTCCATGCAGATTATCCGCGACACCGAACGGTCACCGCGCGGCGTCTACTGCGGCGCAGTCGGCTGGTGCGGCCCGGACCGCCGCGCCGAATTCAACGTGGCCATACGCACCATTCTGCTTCACGAACCGACGGGCCGCGCACGATATTCAGTCGGCGGCGGCATCACCTGGGATTCCACCGCGGCGGGCGAATATGACGAGTGCCTTCTGAAAGCGGTGTTCCTAAACAGACGCACGCCCGAATTCTCGTTGCTGGAAACCCTCCTTTGGGACGGACAGCGTTTCTTCCTGCTCGAAGAACATCTGGAACGGCTCCAAAGCTCCGCCGAATACTTCGGATACGCCTGCAACATGGAAGCCGTGAAGAACACCCTGGAGGCAGGCGCACAGACGTGGAAGAAAAATGCCACAAGGGTACGTCTGCTGCTGGCCAAGAACGGGAGTGTGACCGTCATGGGTGAACCCGCGCCCGAACTGCGGCCCTTTACGGTGCGGTGGGCGGGAAAGCCCGTCAACGACGCGGACCCGATGCTGTACCACAAGACAACCCATCGCCGCGTGTATGACGAAGCGCTCCTGAATCGGGGTGACGCGGACGATGTGCTGCTCTGGAATGCGCGAGAAGAACTGACCGAAAGCTGTCTGGCCAATGTCATGGTGAAACTGGACGGTGTCTGGTGCACGCCGCCCCTGTCGTCGGGGCTGCTTCCGGGCACCATGCGCAGGTATCTGCTGGAAAAGGGAGAAGTCCGCGAGGCGGTCATCACACGGGACACGGTTGGGAAAGCGTCCGAGGTGGCCCTGGTCAATTCTGTTCGCGGCTGGATTCCAGTGGCCCGCATTCTTGATTAGCGGGTATGTTCCTTCTTGGCCCCGGAGGGGCCGGATCTATTCTGGAGGAACCGTCCAAAGTTCTTGGCCCCGGAGGGGTCGGACAATAGTGGCCGCGGGTGGAGCGAAGCGGAACCCGTGGTTAACGGGACAAGACATTCCCGTCCCCGCAGGGGGCGAACACTTCACGCAAACGAAGGGGCAAACCGCACCAGCAGGTAGAGCAGTACCAGCGTGGCCACGATGCTCCACGCCATAAGCACGCCGAAAAAGGCCAGCCGCCGGCCCCTGCCCTCGCGGAACGAGCGGACGGCATCCACCAGCACCAGCAGTGCGAACACGGCCATGGCCACCTCAATGGCCCCGTCAATGACAATCTCCCTGTTCCATGCCTGGCCCTGCCGCACATGACTGTCCAGCAGCCGAAGCAGCGCGTTTGCGGAGATGAACAGGAACATGCCGCTTCCCGCCATGCCCCACAGCGCACGGTAATGCGCCCTGCGGCCGGTGCAGGCATCGGAGTCGTTTGCGCATGCTTTGACCATGAGGCGTTTCTCCTGTGGCGCCATTATACAAAGAATTGTTTACCGCCTGCCCAAATCAAGGTGGCAGGGCTGCACCTCGACGAAATTGAACGCCGTTGTCTGTCCTGCGGGGCCGCCGGGCGTGTTCGCGTCTTTCCAGTCCTGAATCGTGAGCGTTGCTTCCTGCGCGGTGGCTTTGAACACGAGCCGGTGGAAACTGAAGTGGGCCGGATGATCCCGGGTGTAGGAGCCCGCCTCGTGGGAGTAACAGCTTGGATAGACGCATTGGAAGTCCATACCGGGAACAATCTCGGCTCCTTCCACGGCAACGCTCAAGCTCGTGGGCTCTTTTGTGTCCAGCGCGTCCAAGTTCGCGGAGATGAGTTTTACCGAATAGACCCGGTCCGGTTCCAGCGCCCTGATGGTCTGTGTCAGGCGGTTCGGCGCCTTCGCCGAACGTCTCATGCCGCAGTAGGTGTCGCCCTCCTTTGTCTCCGGGTAGCGCCCCTGCAGCCAACTGAACTTGTCCATCTTCCCGGCGGCGATGCCGCCTCTGTCCGCCGCCTGCACAGTCCATCCGTCCAAACCCTGCGCGAAATCCGGATTGGAAAGATGGGGGAGCAGGTACGGGTCCGCATTCATGCGGTCGATCCTGCCCTCGATGCAGTAATGGCGGATCAGTCGGTGCGCGTACTGGAGCGATTCCTCGTCGGCGTAGGCCGCCATGTACTCCATCAGCCCGTACAGGCCCTTGAACGCCGGGTCTGTGGCCAGCATGTGGAACTGCATGTCGAGGAAGACCTGGTAGTCCACGCCAGGAAGGCTGTTCAGCGATTCCGGCGGCGCGGACAGGTAGCCGAGGCAGACCACGGTCTGTCGCTCCACACCCGGCAGTTTCTTCTTCCACGCGCCCATCCGTTCGGCGACCCGCTGATGCATCCAGGAGGCGGCCTCCTTCTCCGTGGGCTCCTCGGTCAGGTAGGTCTCCCACACGAAGCGCTGGTTGCGCTTCATGAGCATCTTGGCAAACGCGCGCTCATGCTTCACCGCATACAAATCGCCGCACCACGCGTAGAAGGTCTTGTCCTTGAAATCGGGACCGTCGAGCAACCCCTCCACGGCGGCGCTCCAGGACCGGTAATGCCCCTTCGCCGCGCCGATGAACTCGTCCACAATCACGCCCGCATATCCCGGCTGCGTGACCGCCGGGTTCTTCGCCCACACCGCCAGCACGTCCCCGGCCTTCGGCGCCTCTTTGTCTGAGAGTCCCGGCAGCGGCGAGTTCGCGATCCAGCGCCCGCCCGCCTTTCCCCATTCGGGGAAATCCGACGGGGCCGTGGCGCTGGTGGTGACCAGCACGTTCACATTGGGGAACACGTGCTGCGCCATGTACTCCTTGGTGTACGGGCCGTAGGCGGCGATGTGGGAGGAACTGGGGTAGTAGCAGAACATGAGTTCCGGCACCGTGCGCACGGACACGCATGCGCCCGCGGGAATAGTGACCGGGTTCGGGCCTTTGGGGCGGAACTGCATCCGCTCCCGCTTCCCGCCGTCCGCGTCCACCCGCTCATAGCGTACCCAGCCGTCCCGTGGATTGGTGTAATGGGCGCACCTGTCCTGCGCCTCCGTTTGCGGCGTCGAGAACAGTTCGGTCACGAAGTTGTTGAGTACGCGCGGCGCGGGGTTTGGGGCCGCATCGGCCGCAAGGGCCGGTACTGCACAGGTCAACGCCAACAGAAGGGAGAGAGTGGCAATCATGCGTCTTTTCATGACGAAGACCTCCGTGGTTGCGGCAGGTCAGCCGCGCAGGACATCTTACACCAAGTAGTGCGCGCAGTGGGCGCATAGGACCATCCTTTTTGACTGCGGTGGCCATGCCGCCGCTTTCCCTGGCGGGGCCACGCCCCGCCGTCCTCGTTTCCGCAGGCATTGCCTGCGGGAAGAAGAGCGGCGGCATGGCCACCGCAGTCAAAAGAAGAAGCAAGGAGCCAGTCCTTCTCGCTTCCTTGCCTGGGCCAGGCAAAATGGGCAGAATAGGCGACGGTCTTGCACCGAAGCGCCCGTCCGGGCGCAAAAGATGGAGAAGGATATGAACAACCTGAGCAAGCACACGCCCTCGCGGCGTGAGTTCCTGTCGCGGAGCGCCGCGGCGGCCTTTGGCTTTTCGATTGTGCCCCGCCATGTGCTGGGCGGGCTGGCGTTCACCGCGCCAAGCGACCAGATTGGCCGTGCGGTGATTGGCGTGGGGGGGATGGGCCGCGGCCATCTGGGCTATCCGGGTGCGCGGACCGTCGCCGTGTGCGACGTGGACAAGGGCCACCTTCAGTCTGCGCTGGACTCCCTGGAGAAGGGGGTGAAGGGGTTCACCGATTTCCGGGAGGTGCTGGCGCTGCCCGAGGTGGACGTGGTGCATATTCCCACGCCGCCGCACTGGCACGGGCTCATTTCGATCGCGGCCGCCGAGGCGGGCAAGGACATCTGGTGCGAGAAGCCGATGACCCGCACGATAGGCGAGGGCAGGCGTGTGGTCGAGGCCGTGCAGAAGCACGGACGCATTTTCCGCATCAACACCTGGTTTCGGTTCAAGGACAGTTATTACGGCTACGGCTCCACGGTGAAGCAAATCAAGCAGATCGTGGACAGCGGCGAGATGGGCTGGCCGCTGCGCGTGACCGTGGGCAGCGGCACGGGTTTCGACTTCAAGTTCTTCTGGAGCGGCAAGACGGACCTGACACCGCAGCCGGTTCCGGCCGAATTGGACTATGACTTCTGGCTCGGTCCCGCGCCGTACAAGCCCTAT
This sequence comes from uncultured bacterium, assembly GCA_937923585.1. GTDB lineage: Bacteria > Hydrogenedentota > Hydrogenedentia > Hydrogenedentales > CAITNO01 > CAITNO01. The sequence goes on along the minus strand of CALDSM010000775.1, from coordinate 463 downwards.
CACCCGCACCGGGTGCATGCGACCTTCCGCGGGTACTGGGATTACGACGGCGGCGGGCTGGGCGACATGGGCCAGCACTATCTCGACCCGGTGCAGTACCTGCTGGGCAAGGACGACACGAGCCCGGTCGAGGTCGAGGTGGACGCGCCCCAGCAGCACCCCGACGCGGTGAGTTCGTGGCGGCGTATCACGATGCGCTACGCCGACGGCTGCGAGATCATCCTGGACGGCGAGGGCAAGTCCGAAGGCCAGCCCTACATTGAGGGTCCGAAAGGAAAGCTGTACAAGGGGCTTCGCCTCGAAATCAACGGCCAGGAGAAGGTGCTTCGGGGCCTGCCCGAGCCCGCGCCTCAGGAGGGCGACTTCTATTCCTGCGTGCGCACACGGCGGCGCTTTGCGCTCAACGAGGCCAATGCACACCGATCCTGCACACTGGTCAATCTTGGAAAGACGGCGGTGCAAC
>CALDSM010000774.1 GCA_937923585.1 uncultured bacterium | reverse complement strand
GCCGGAGGTCTTCGGGCCTTCACGGAAGTTGATTTCTTTTACTCGAACGATACATTTGTGTCCTTTTTTGAGGAATTGGCGAGAAACTGGAAAGGCTGGGACGGCGAGAGGTCCGTCAGTAGCTTGGAATGCGATTTCAAATTGTGCGCCACTTCGGACAGACTGGGACACGGCACACTTCGAGTCTCTCTGCACTCTGGTGGATATGATGGCGTCAGTTGTGGGTGGCGAGCGGAGGCAGAACTTCGATTGGACGCTTGGCAATATGCGGTAATCGCCAAGGAAATGAGGCTGTTCCTGGGGGCTGTTCAAAGCAGATAACCGAGTGCTCATGGCAAACCACGCCAGAGTGCGCACGCAAATGTCATCGCCCATTCAGTGGGCTCGGTCTGGTTTGAATCTCGAACGCTCCAGAACGGTTGTCATCGCGTCAACTTGATCGTTAGATCTGCGATTCTTGCCCGGCGCCGGATGCAATTCTCCACGTCAGTCCACGTGTGCCAGATGCGCCTATCACCGCTTTCAAGTAATCCTGGCTCTCGATAAACGCCCCATCAGACATCTCCATCATGTCCATGTGGGCCATGCGGAGTCCTTCCAGCGCCTGTTCGCTCAGTGCGGCATCGGGCGCCGTTGCTGTTTCAGGGTATTGTATCGCCCTTTCCAAGTGTGCACTTTGTCAGCGTCGCAATCCTTTCCCGGTGTCGGGCGTAGTTCTCAACATCCGCCCAGGTGTGCCAGATGCGCCTGTCGCCCTGGCGCAGGAAGTCACGGCTCTCAATAAATGCCGCGTCGGATGCTTCCATTGCGTCCGTGTGTGCCATCCGCAATTCCTGCGACGCTTCGTCACGGTACATCGGAGGCTTGAATTCCGGTTTATCCAAGCGCTGCAGCAACCGTGCCGCGGCCACGTCTTCCAACCCGTCCCGCACGGCCTCCCAACGCACACTGAACACGGGCAATGGACCCGGATAAACCAGCACGTATTCGTCGTTCACCCCCTTACCTGGAAACCATTCGTTCTTCTCGGTCGTGCTGTGTGTCCAAAAACCGATACCGGATAACCCAAAGAAATCGGCCCTCCACGCATTGGCGCGGTTGTAGCAGAGCGGGGACAGCGACCGGACCTGTGACACGCACTCGTAGGACCAGACTGTCTTTCCGGAACCCAGGATTCCCTTCACACGAGGATCACCGCAGAGAGCGCCAGACATAAGCCTCATGTTGGGACACCAGACGTCTATCAGCGGTTCCAACCGTTTGTAGTCCGCTTGCGAAAGACCGGGCACAGGGTCGGTGTATACTCGGAATTTCGGATCCGCTTCGCGAAAAAGTGTTGCGGAATCAATGAGCAATTGGACGTTGTTTCCACCGTAACCTAGTCCCGGTTCATCAACGGGATAGAATGCATAATCAGCGTAGCCGCGACCGTGGGCTTCCAGGTGATCCCGCCATTCGCATAGAAATCGAATCTGTATCTCACGCTTCTTTGCCGCATCGGGCGGAACGGCAAAAGTAATCGGCGGCTCGGTCAACTGAAACAGCAGAGTACCGCGTCCTTCATAACGTTTGAGGTCCACATCTAAGTCAGTCCAGTCCATCGCCAACTGGCCGGCAAAATCAACCCTTCCCTTGGGAATTGAACCCGTGCGCGGGAAGATATTCACGCCGTGCCGATTCATGTCCTCCACCACCTCGTCCGTACGGTCCGGGAACCATTTATTTGGCACGTAGTCCCACGTGCATGCCTTTAGCGGCAAATGGATGCGCAGCGGCATCACTTCCAACTCAACAGCCAATTCGATCGGCGGAGACTCCCGATAAAGCGGCTCCACCACAATTTTGGAGGTATAACATCCAGGTTCTGCGCCGTGTGTGTCCACTCGCAGCCAGTACTTTGTCGCTCTTTCCGCGGAAAGTGTAGTCAGGCGTGCATTGCCAAGTCCCATCAGTGCATCTGGAACGGTTTCACCATTCACCGTGCCCACGGGCACCAATTCAAAGAGTGACACCTGCCCCGAAAAAGTCTTGCCTTCAAAGTCTTTCTTGAACGGAGCGACGTCAATGTGCGCCCGCAAGCCTGACAACGAAGCGATGATGAACGCGCCCGACTCCACCTCATCCAAGTAAACGGACTCGATGCGAATCCGATCCCCCCTATAGGCGCTGATAAGCTTTTCCTCTTGACTGCACGGGTGGAGACGACGGTTATCGAACAGCCCATAGGCGGGCGTCGGCCAAATCCGTAGGTCGTGCTCACGGTCCTCCTTGATTGCCGTGGGTGGGTGCACCATCCCGCTCTTTTCCGCGACAACACGACCGTCGGCACCGGAAACTGTACACACCCACGTTTCGCTTACCTTCACTTTTTCTTCTGGCAGGGGACTTCGAACGCGGAACG
>CALDSM010000773.1 GCA_937923585.1 uncultured bacterium | reverse complement strand
ACGAGATCTGATCGTGACTGGAGTTCAGACGTGTGCTCTTCCGATCTCCGAAGATCTGCGCCGTCTTCGCGGTCTCCGTTTCTCGCTCGGCTACCTGGGCCTGGAAAGCGGGAGTGCGGCCGTGCTTGAACTTATCCGCAAGGGTGCGACCCCGGAGGACATGATGGAGATGGCCCGTGTCGCGCGGGATGCAGACATTGCCCTCTCCGTGATTGTGCTGCTCGGCGCGGGCGGACAGGCGCTTACGGAAGACCACATCCGGGGCACCATTGCCGTCGTGAACGCCATGCAGCCCAAATACCTCTCCTTCCTGACCGCCATGATCGTACCCCATACGCCCCTCATGACCTGGACCGGCCAGGGCACCTTTCAGCCGCTGACCGACCGCGCCATCCTGCACGAAGCCCGTGCGATGCTCGATGGACTCGAACTGCGCGACACGCTGTTCCGCATGAACCATGTCTCCAACCGCATCGCCCTTGGCGGTCGTCTGCCCGCTGACAAGGCGGCTCTGCTGCGGCAACTGGACGCCCTGCTCCCCCGCGCCCGTGAAACCGTCACCTGTGTCTGCACCGAAGAAGAAGGCCTGATGCTCTGACCCGGTGCCGTTGGGGCGGGCTTCTCCTGCATCTCGTTGTCTCCTGGAGCAACATAGCCGCAGCCAAAGCATTCGGAAGCGAAAACAACGTAACGCAGCGGCGCAGGGGACGCAGAGAAGCGCAGAGAAAGAAGAAGATGGGACCACGGAATTCCTGGAGCAGCATAGCCGCAACCAAAGTACAAGGAAGAACCACGGAGTTCACGGAACGACACGGAAAGAAGAATACGGACAGAAGAGAGATTAACCACAAAGAGCACAAAGAACACAAAGAGCAACGTGGCACGTATGTGTTTTGCACACAGTGGGTTGCAGCGTGGATATGGTGAAATTCTTCGAAAGAAAACAAGAAGATGACAGACAGCAGTACAGAATTACACGCAAAAGAACAGCGAAACTGACATGGATGGACAGGATTGAAGACGGGGGAAGTTACAGGATAGTCACGGCGGCTTGTGACGATTCTGAGACATGGTATTACGGAACCCGTTTTGCAGACGGTCGGCAGGGTTTCCGACGGCAACCCTTGAATTCGGGTTTATCCCCCTTGACAGCAGCCCCCGTCCAGCACTATTATAAATCCGGTAGAAATTGCGGAGATTGGCCCCATGCATCTTTCCAAAAAGACCGTCTACGCGTTGCGTGCCGTGTTTGAGCTCGCCAAGCGGCACGACACCGGTCCGGTGACCATCAACGCCATCGCGGAAGCCCAAACACTGCCCGCACGTTTCCTGGAGAACATCCTGATTCAGTTGAAAGGCGGCGGCGTCCTGGACTCCGCCCGCGGCAGGGAGGGCGGATACTGGCTGGCCCGACCGCCGGAGCAGATAACCGTCGGGCAGGTGCTGCGCATCATGGAAATGACCGTCGCCCCCGTGGACTGCCTGGAACACGGCCTGAAGGAAAGCTGCCCGATGAAGGACAGTTGCGCCTTTCTTCCCATGTGGAAACGGGGGCTGGACGCCATGCTTGAGGTTTACGACGGAACCAATTATGCGCACCTGGTAAGGGAGCAGGAAGCACTCTCCGCCGCACCCGCCCCCGACTGCATACTGTAGTTCCCCCCGGCACCGCCCGGAGCGCGTGACAGCAGTCCCTTAATTCGCGGCCGGATGCTTCTTCAGCTTCAACGCCAGCCCTTCCTGGTAACCGGTTTCGACAGCCATCCGGTTCACTTCTTCCGTGCCGCGGGGCGCCCGCGCCAGCACGGCGGTCAGGAGCGCGTCCAGCGGAACCACGTTGGTAATGGCCGCAATCGCCCCCAGTGAAATCACGTTCGCGACCATGACATTCTTGAGCTGCTCTTTTGCCATTCGTGTGAACGACAGCCCGTAGTAGTCCTCCGTGGGCACCTTCGTCACCAGCGTGTCGTCAATCACCAGCGTCCCGCCCTTTTTCAGGTCGGGGTAGTACTTGTTCAGCGATTCCTGCGTCATGGCGAGCAGCAGGTCCAGCTTGAGTGCCTTGGGATAGTAAATCTCGCCCGTGGATACCACCACATCGGACTTTGACGCGCCGCCGCGCGCTTCAGGGCCGTAAGACTTGGTCTGGATCACGCTCTTCGCGGGATCCGCGCCGATGGCTTCTGCCAGCAGCATGGCCGCCAGCACCAGTCCCTGACCGCCGGAGCCGGACAGGCGTATCTCGAAGCGGTCCTCCGGCACCCGCACTTCCAGCAGTGAGACCTTGCTCATGCCCCTTTTCCTTTCGCCAGCGTGTCGATCAGCTTTTGGTACTCGTCGCACAGTTCCGTCTTCTCCGTGTCACGGTGGATAATGCCGGTGGGAATCATGTCCTTGGACTCTTCATCCACCACATTCTCGCCCTTGCCCTGTGTCGAGGCGCGTTCCTGGAACATTCTGAGCAGGGCGGTGGCCTGTCCGAGACGGTTGAGCCGGCCGTAATAGGTGTGGCAGTTGGAAATCACCTCCACCAGCGAGAATCCCTTGTGCTGTACGGCCTCCATGATCAGCCGGTCCATCTGCGTGGTGTGGTAGACCGTTGTGCGCGCGATGAACGTCGCGCCCGCACCCCTGGCAAGCTCGCAGGCCTCGAACTGTTTCTCCGCGTTGCCGAACGGTGTTGTCGTGGAGTGCGCGCCCGACGGCGTGGTCGGCGATATCTGGCCGCCCGTCATGCCGTAGATGTAGTTGTTGATCAGAATGGTCGTGATGTCTATGTTGCGGCGGCATGCATGAATCAGGTGGTTGCCGCCGATGGACAGCGAGTCGCCGTCACCCGTGATGACGATCACCTTCAGGTCGGGCCGCGAGAATTTCACCCCGGTCGCAAACGCGAGCGCGCGCCCGTGGGTGGTGTGCAGCGCCTGAAAATCCAGATACACGGGCATGCGGCTGCTGCAGCCGATGCCGGAAACGAGGACGACGTTGTCCCGCGGAATGCCGAGTTTGTCTATCGCCCGGATCAGCGAGGTGGCCACCACCCCGTTGCCGCATCCGGGACACCACATGTTGGGAAATTTTACGTGGGGTCGCAGGTACCGCAGCACCACGTCCGATTCCTGCCGTGCCCCGGCTTCTTTGGCGGCTGTGCTCATGCGCGCACCTCTTCAATCTTCTCCAGAAACTGCATTGGAGTGAAAATGTCCCCGTCGTAGCGGAGCAGGGAGTGCACCTTTGTGCCCGCCTGGGCGATGCGCTCCACTTCCCCGACAATCTGGCCCATGTTAAGTTCCGCGACGATCACATGCGCGGTCTTTTCGAGCAGTTCCCGCAGTTGCTTCAGCGGGAAGGGCCACACGGTCTGCAACTGCACGAAGCCCACCTTCACGCCCGCCTCGCGGGCAAGTTTGACGACCTGCATCGCCGTGCGCGACACGGACCCGTAGGAGACGATGGCGATTTCCGCGTCGTCCATGTATTCCGCATGCACCCTGCATATTTCGTCTTCAAAATTGACGATCTTGTTTCTGAGCTTGTCCAGCTTCGCCGTGACCTCGTCCGGCTTGTCCGTCGAGAACCCGTGCTGGTCGTGCGTCAGTCCCGTCGCAAACCAGCGGTATCCCTCGCCGTAGGAGGGCATCGGATTGACGCATGTCTTGCTCGGGCCGTAGGCCAGGTAGGCCGAGGGGACGCAGCTTGGCCGCGCCCGGCTGACCACCTCGCATTCGCCGGGCTCCGGAAAGGAGACCATCTCCTGCATGTGGCCGATCACCTCGTCCATCAGCACCGTCACCGGCGTCCGGAAACGCTCTGCAAGGTTGAACGCGCGGATGGTCTCCGTGAAGGAGTCCGCCACGGTGGACGGCGCCACGGCAATGGCGGTGTAGTCGCCGTGCGTGCCCCAGCGGGCCTGCATGGTGTCCGACTGGCTCACCTTGGTCGGCAGGCCCGTCGAGGGTCCGCCGCGCTGCACGTTCACAATGACGCAGGGCGCCTCGATCATGTAGGCGTAGCCGATGTTCTCCTGCATGAGCGAGTACCCCGGCCCCGAGGTGGCCGTCATGGCCTTCGAGCCGGCCACGGCCGCGCCGACAACGGCGCTGATGGAGGCTATCTCGTCCTCCATCTGTATGAAGTGGCCGCCCAGTTTGGGAAGCTCCCGCGCGCACCCCTCGGCGATTTCCGTGGACGGGGTGATGGGGTATCCCGCGTAGAAGCGCATCCCCGCGTAAAGCGCCCCCCGCATGCAGGCCACGTTGCCCATGACCAGTTGTCGCTCTCCGCGAGCCATCTGCTTCTCCTTCACAGCGGGACTTTGCGGTCCTATCTGTAGTTTGACTTGATTGCGAAGTCCGGGCAGTGCGTCCAGCAGGCGCCGCATTGAATGCAGTTCTCCTCCTGGGCCACCACGGGCTTGCCGTCCGCGTTCGCCGCAAGCACGTTCTGCGGGCACAGTGATATGCAAATGTTACAGGCTTTGCACCAGGCTTCATTGACGCTCACCGGGGCGGGACCCTGGGAGTAATCAATCTTGCTCTTCCTGATCGTCCTCTGCTTGGCTTCAACAACCGCCGCTTGCTCGTTCATTCCATGCCATCCTTCTTGTAGTGGGAGACTCCGGGACACACAACCATCTCTGGGACAATGCTGTCTTCATTCAACTGGTCCGAAAAGGCGTCCGCCGTGGACGGCGCCTTGACGGCCGCGTCATCCTGATTCCGGGCCTTGCCGGAAATGCTGACCGGCCAGCGCTTGGTGCGTTCCAGCGCCTGCTGCACCAGTGCGGGCAGTTCCGTCGGCGACCCGGCCACCGGCACCCCGGCCGCGTTCAGCGCGGCAATCTTGTCCGCCGCGGTGCCGCTGGTCCCCAGGATGATGGCGCCGGCATGGCCCATGCGTTTTCCCGGAGGCGCCGCCGTGCCGGCGATAAAGCCCACAACGGGCTTGGTCATGCTGTTCTTGATGTATTCCGCAGCCGCCTCCTCGTCGGCCCCGCCGATCTCCCCGATCATCACCACCGCCTGCGTCTGCTCGTCCTGCTCGAAGGCCTCCAGACAGTCCACGAAATTCGTGCCGATGACCGGGTCGCCGCCGATGCCCACGCAGGTGGACTGCCCCAGCCCGGCGGAAGTCAGCGCCCAGATGGCCTCGTAGGTGAGCGTTCCCGAGCGGGACACGACGCCCACACTGCCCGGGGTGACGATGGCGCCCGGCATAATCCCCACCTTCGACGCGCCCGGCGTGATCAGGCCGGGGCAGTTGGGACCGATGAGCCGCGCGCCGGACGCTTTCACGTGCTGGTACGCCTTCATCATGTCGTTTGCGGGGATGCCCTCGGTGATGCAGACGATGAGCGCGATGCCCGCGTCCGCCGCCTCGAAAATGGCGTCCCCCGCGAATGCGGGCGGCACGTAAATCACCGAGGTGTTGGCGCGCGTCGCCGCCACGGCGTCCTCCACGCTGTCAAACACGGGAATGCCGTCCACCTCGGTGCCGCCCTTGCCGGGCGTCACGCCGCCCACGACGGCGGTGCCGAATGCCTTCATCTGCTGCGCGTGAAACGAGCCTTCGCGTCCCGTAATCCCCTGAACCAGCACCCGCGTCCGCTTGTCAATGAATATGGACATTGTGCGCCGCCTTTCGCGGTTTGCCGCTATGCCGTTGCCGGCACGCCGGACAGTTCTATGGCTTTTCTTACCGCCTCGTCGAGGGTTGCCGCACAGGGCAGATTCATGCTGGAGAGAATGTCCGCGGCTTCCCTTTCGTTCGTTCCGACCAGCCGGATGACGACCGGGACCGACGGTCCAAGCTGGTCAAAGGCGGCAACGAGGCCGTTGGCCACGTCATCACACCGGGTGATTCCGCCGAAAATATTGATGAGTATCGCGCGCACCTTCGGGTCGGAAAGGATGATGCGCATGGCCGACACCACCTTCTGGGGGTTCGACGAGCCGCCGATGTCCAGGAAGTTCGCCGGTTCGCCGCCGTAGCGCTTCACCAGGTCCATCGTGGCCATGGCCAGCCCGGCCCCGTTCACGATGCAGCCGATGCTGCCGTCCAGTTTCACGTATGACAGATCCGCCTCGCGTGCCGCCACTTCCGATGCCTCCTCTGCTTCCAGGTCGCGCATCACGGCGACGCGCCGCTGCCGGTACAGGCCATTGTCGTCAACGGTGATCTTCGCGTCGAGCACGACAATCTCACCCTTCGAATTCGTTACAAGCGGGTTTATCTCCACCAGCGAGGCATCCAAATCCCAGAAGATGTCACTCATCCTGGTGAGGATTTCCGAGGTCTGGCGGACCAACGCGGGCGCCTGGAACAGCTTCTGCGCGAGATTGCGCGCCTGGTAGGGGCGCAGCCCCACCGTTGGGTCAATCACGAGTTTGTGAATCTTCTCCGGCGTTTTCGCCGCAACCTCTTCAATATCCATGCCGCCTTCCGGTGAAACCATCATCACGGGACGCTTCGTGGCGCGGTCAAGAACGATGGCCGCGTAGGCCTCTGAAACAATCTCCTCTGTCGCCGTCACCAGCACCTTCGTCACCGTCAAGCCCTTAATGTTCATGCCGAGGATTTCGCGGGCAATCAATTCGGCCGCCTCCGGGTCGGAAGCGCGTTTCACACCGCCCGCCTTGCCGCGCCCGCCCACATGCCCCTGCGCCTTCATCATCACGGGACGTCCGATGCGCCTCGCCAGTTCCGCCACCTGCTCGGGACTGGTTGCAACTCCCCCATCCGGCACCCGTATGCCGTATTCGGCAAAGAGTTGCTTGGCTTGATACTCATGAATCTTCATAGTCATCCTCCCCCGTCGGCGGGATAAGCCGTTGGTGTTGCTTGTTTTGTACTTGGTCCAACTATTTGCGATATGCGCTTATTCAAGGTCATGACGGATATATCATCCAACTCAGGGCACAAAGGAATGGTACTAGCCAAATTGGCTACACACATCCGTACTGGATGCGGGAATATTTGGGAGGCCAATGGGGGAAAAGCCCATAGAACACCGCATTCTTCAGCAACTTCTGCGTGGCCCGCTGCCGCTTTCCCCTCCCTCAACTGCTGCACTCCCGCAATGCATAACGCATTGCAATATAACAATTTATAACCAATTTCATCTTTCCCCCTCTTCTTCTTGCCTGTAACACTGCCACTGTTCCGATTTCTTGTTCGGTTCTGGGCCTCAAACCTCATTGCGGGTTCCTATCATCGGTTTGCTGATACTACACGAAGTCGGTAGATATTGCCGTTATTGGTAACCCCGACACTGCACCCCTGATTTCCATTGCGGCAGAATATCTTTATTTCGAGGAGGGCAACCGCCGGGGCTACTTGTCACCCCTGTGAGAACCGCAGCATGCCCAGCACCCACGGCCCGGCTGAAAGAGAACGGCAATGGATGAACATCCGGACAGGACCTGCTGGAGGGTTTGGTGGGGTATGCTTGCCTAATCCGCGCAGATGCGTTGTCGGCGAGAATCAACACATTTAATAATAGGTGCGCGGTGCTGCCTGACCCGGACAGCCGCTCACGCTCTTGCCAGACGACGCGGGCCCCGTCGCTGACATGGCTTGCCGACAGGGAAATGGAGTCTTGACGCTGCGTATGCGGGGACCGGCAGGCGGATTGCATTTGCGCCGTATCCTGTGATTCACTGGAATTCAATGCCACACGCGAAATCAGGAAAGAGAACGACACCGCCCGCCAGGGAGGTCACGGCTCCCCCTGCGGCACTTGGGCCATGCCCGCAAAGGCGCATGGTGGTCGGCGTTTGCGTGGTCCTCGTTCTCGTGTGCACCGCCATTTACGGCCAGACCGTTTCTCACGGGTTTGTGAATTACGACGACGATCTGTATGTCACCGCAAATCCGCAAGTGCAGACGGGACTGAGCCTGCAAACCATCGGCTGGGCGTTTGTCACCAAGAAGGCCCTCTACTTTCACCCCCTGACCTGGATGTCGCTCATGCTCGACCATGACCTGTACGGCATGCAGGCCGGGGGCTACCACGTCACCAGTCTTCTCTTTCACGCCGCGGCCTCGGTGCTGCTGTTCCTGGCCTTGAGACTGCTGACGGGCGCGCTTTGGCCAAGCGCTGCCGTGGCGGCACTGTTCGCGGTCCATCCGCTCAATGTGGAATCGGTGGCGTGGATTGGCGAGCGCAAGGGTGTGCTCAGTGCGTTCTTCTGGATGCTGGCGCTCTGTGCCTATGGCCTGTATGCGCGCCGGGGCGGCGCGCTGCGGTATGCGGCGGTCGCCGCGGCCTTCCTGGGGGGGCTCATGTCAAAACCGATGGTGCTGACCCTGCCTTTTGCGCTGCTGCTGCTGGACTGCTGGCCCCTTGGCCGGGTGAACCTGGCCGAGCCGCTTCGTGTCACTGCGGGGAAGGCGGCCCGCCTTGCCTTGGAGAAGATTCCGCTGCTTCTGCTCACGGCGCTTTCGGCCCTGAGCACCTTTGTGATGCAGGCGGGCGGCAACAATATTGACCTGGAAGGCAGGGTTTCCCTGTCGCCGCGATGCGCCAATGCCGCGGTGGTTTACGAGCTGTACCTGGTGAAGGCCGTTTGGCCCTCGGGCCTGGCCATTTATTATCCGTACCCTGAAGCCTATCCGCTTTGGCAGGTGGCCGGCGCAGTCCTGGTGCTGGCCGCAATTACGCTGTTCTGCCTGGGCCAGGCCCGTCGCCGTCCTTATCTGATCGTCGGCTGGCTCTGGTATTTGGGAACCCTGGTGCCTGTAATCGGCCTGGTGCGGATTGGCAGTTTCTCCCACGCGGACCGCTACACCTATATCCCCTTGATCGGCGTGTTCATCATGCTCGCCTGGGGAGTGGCGGACCTGGCCACCGCACTGCGGGTGCCGAAACGCGCCGTGGCCCTTGCCTCGGGTGCCGTCGTCGCACTTTTCGCCCTGTGTTCCGGCGTCCAAACCACTCACTGGCGCAACAGCGAAACGCTTTTCACCCATGCGATTGCCGTTGGACAGGCGAGCCGCGTCGCCTATAACGACCTGGCCCAGTACGCCATTGAACAGGGGCGCGATGATGATGCCAAGGTCTACCTGTCGAAGATGCTGGAATTGGAGCCGGACAGTGTCTATGCCCTCGGCAACCTGGGCATGACCGTGCTGAACCAGGGAAACCATGAAGAGGCAAAGACCTATTTGACCAAGGCGCTGGACCTCGACCCGAACTCTGTCACCGCCCTGAACGGCCTGGGCATGATAGCGGCGGCGCGGGGACGCCATGACGAGGCCAAGGGCTATCTGACGAAAGCCATGGGGCTCGACCCTAAGAATGCGGACGTTCTCTACAACCTGGGCGTGGTCGCCAAGGGTGAGAAACGCTATGACGAGGCCAGGACTTACCTGACGAAGGCGTTGGAAGTGAAACCGGGAAACGTCAAGGCACTTAACAATCTGGGCGTAACCGCCATGGAACAGGGGAGCATTGATGAGGCTGTTACCTATCTGAAGAAGGCGCTGGAACTGAAGCCGAACCATGCAAACGCGCTGTGCAACCTCGGCAAACTGTCCATGGACCTGAAGAAGTTTGATGAGGCCGAGGCGTATCTGAAGAAGGCGCTGGAACTGGACCCCAAGAATCTTCCCGCACTGCACAACCTTGGCCTGTGTCTCATGAACCGGCAACAGTACGAGGAAGCCCAGGTCCATTTCCGAAAAGCCCTCGAAATAAACCCGCAGTATGTCCGTTCCATGAGAGCCCTGGGGGACGCGCTCGCCAAATTGGGGCGGCAGGAAGAAGCGGACACGCTGCTGAAGAAAGCCGCCGAATTGGAACAGGCACGCACGGTCAAGAAGTAGGGTTCTGCGACCGTAGGCCCGCCTGCTCAACTGCCAACGGCGGCCGTGGACTGGCGCCGCCACATCAGCACGACCAGCCAGAACAGAAACACACACACCGGGATCGGCAATTCGTCCGGGAATTCACCCCGACACCTGCGAGAGAAGACAAACGCGGGATCAATTCCACCGACCGTGTTCTCCCCTTCCTTCAGGACGAACCGACGCGACAGCGGGCTGGCAGCGGCCAAACGGAACTCACGGTCTCCAAGGTGGACCGTGAACGCCCGCAGGAAGGCGCTGTCTTTTGTCGCCCGGGCAAATATCCCGCTTCCGTCTGAAACCACAAAGCCGCCAAACCATGGCGATTGGCGGTACAGCGTGTAATCTACCCCTTCCCATTGGAAGGAGCCCTGATTGCTCACCCAAGCCATATCGAATGAAAGCAGCGGCGCATCGTCCAAGTACAGGTTGCACCCCCACGAGAACACGCTTTTCGGAACCGCGTCAATGTGAAGCATACCCATCCCCTCTCGGCGTCCTGTTCATTGCGCGTGTTCGGCCCGGCGATATTCTTCCAGTTGTATGCGCCACCGGAACGGCACATCCGCAATGGCCTTGGGTCAAGCGTCTTTGTTGCGAGAGCCTTACGTCCCAGATACAGGGGGGTGCGGCTTTGCCCCGCCCCATATCTTCCTCCGGAGCGTTCTCTTTGCGGCATGAAAGGCCCGGACAAGGTGCCAGTGAAGATAGTATGCGCGACGGTCTGAAAGGGCCGTCCAAACGCGAACCACGTACACGGCGGGACTGCCGATCAGCCCGAAGACGAAGCGAATGCCCGGCAATTCGATGATGCGGCTGAGCAAACGGGACAGCGCGGGCGGAAGAATCCGGGCAAACAGGTCGTGATAGGGAAAGAGCCGGTATTGCAGCCGCCGGTTTTGCGGGAGCCGGAGGCTGCCAAACGCTTCTCCGTTCTCGATCCGAAGCAGTTGCTCCTGTGAGATGCGTCCCTCCTCGACCGCCTTCTCCAGGAGTCTCGTTCTGGGAAAGTACTGCAGGAACGAAATATTCGTGAGGTTGGGACGGGACTGCCGGATAAATTCCAGAATCTCCGACAGATGTTCCGGCGTTTCCCCCGGGAGGTCCACAATGAAGTCCAATTCAACGAATATTCCCAGTGCGCGCGCGCGTGTTATGACCTCGTGAACCTTGGCGTTTGTCTCATGCCGGTTCAGTATGGTCTTGCGGACCTGTTCGTTGGCGCTTTGAAGCCCGACCTCGAGCACCGCGCAGCCGCTTTCGGCCAGTAAAGCGAGGCGCTCATCGTCGAGGAGGAGCGAATTTGTCTCGATGCCGTAGGGCAGCCCGATTTCCTTTTTGTACGCCGCGCTGAACTCACGCAGCCACCCGAGTTCCGCCCCAAAGAGGTCATCAAAAAACTCGACATGGCGGGGCCGGTGCCGTTCCATCGCGGCGCGAAGCTCCGCGATGATGTTGTCCACACTCCGCACACGGTGGAAGCCCGCCCCGCACGTGCGGTACAACGCCCTGGTTGAAGGGCTGTTGCAGTACGTGCAGCCATACAGGCACCCCCGGCTTGCGGCGATCGAATACACTCTGTTAAATGCGGGGTTTGCCCGCTCATAGGCTGACTTGTCCGGGAAGGGCAGGGTGTCCAGGTCGGTCACCAGCGGGGCAATCCCGCGGTCCACAACCGTGCCCCGACTCACACTCCAGACCCCCGGCAGCATTTCGGGCGGCAGTGCCTTGACGTCGTTCAGCGACGATTTCGACAGGGAGTCCGCCAACTGCGTCAGCGCCCTCTCGCCTTCGCCCACCACGGCAAAGTCAACTTCCGGATTGCGCAGGACCTCGTGCGGCAGCAGGGTGACATGAACCCCGCCGCACACCACGACAGCCCGGGGGTACTGGCGTTTGAGCCGCTTCACGAGGACAAGGCTCTCCGCGTAGTTGAACGAGTTCATCGAGAAGCCGATCAGATCGGGTCTGAGTCCCATGATCTCCCGGCAGACCAGATCGGTTCCGATGCTGAAAAGCCCCCTGAAAGGCAACGCCTTGGCGAGGTATTCCCGGGAAAGAGACGTGTCGTAACAGACAAGCGCTTCATGTCCGGCCTGATTGAGAACGGCAACCAGATATTGAACACCCAAAGAACCGTTGGCAGAATCGTAAAGAACGACACGCATCACTGAACTCCATGGATCTCTCTTGGAAGGCACCCGAAGGCCCGGATGTCATCTGGAGATGCGAATCCTATCACAGTGCCGTCCAAGCCCCCAAGTCTCGAACAGTGCACCCTCAGTCCGTCGGGACGGGTAGGCGCCTTTCGCGCAAATTCCGCAGCGCTTTCGCAGCCGGCGCAGTTGACCGTGGAAGGCCTCCGGCCTTCCAAAGCCCGGAACCGTACGCCACCCGGGATTCTCCGACCGTTCTCAGAGGGCAATCGCGCCCATGGAGCGCGCAGGAGGTGTCGGTCGGAGACCAACAGGAGTCACGAAAGGTCCGGCGTGTCATGAACGCGGAATTTCCTTCCCCGATAGCGCAGTATCATATAGGCCAAATGAAGGGAGAGGCCGGGGAACCGCAAGGCGAACCTCCTCAGGCGCCAGATGATTGCCGGACGCAGGAAGAAGTCCCGATACAGCCTTCGTTCACGTTCCGCCGCTATGCGCGCGATGGCGCCGTCCTTGAACCGGCACCTGTACGGAATGAGAGAAAAATCAATCTCGTCCCTGACCTGCTCAAAGAAGGGCGTCCCCTTGTAGGGGGTCAGAATGTTGATGCCGATGAAATCCAGCGGTGAATCCATGACACCGCTGCGGGTGGCCTGAAAGTCCTCCTCCGTTTCCACCGGGCTTCCCAGGAGTATGAACCCCCATATTTCGATGCCGGCCTCCCGGACAAGCTGAAGCTGGGAGTTGATGGTTTTGGGGTCAATCCCCTTTCTAAGATACTTGAGCACCTTCCCGGAGTAACTCTCAACACCCACCAGCACCCGCACGCAGCCGGCGCGTTTCATCCAATCCAGCATTTCCCGGTCGAGCGTGTCAACACGCGAAAGACAGGCCCATTGAACCCGCACGTTGCGCTCCAGGATTAGTCTGCATATGTCCATCACCCGTTTCTTGTTGACGGTGAAGGTGTCGTCCAGGAAGCGTATGACCCGGGCCCCTGCGCCAATGAGGGACTGCATTTCCGCGACAACGCTTTCGGGAGAGCGCATGAACAGGCTTCGGCCAAAGGCCGGCGTGCAGTAGCTGCACCGGAATGGACAGCCGCGGGTGCTGAGAATCGCCCCGCACGGCCCCCCCAGCAACCCCTCCGCATAATTGCGAATGTTTACCAGCGCGTAATCGGGAAAGGGCAGCTGATCAAGGTCTTCGATGCGTCTTTCTGCGTTCGCGAAGATGGTGCCGTCGGATCTGCGCCCGGCCAGGGCGGGAATCGTGTCAAAGGGCCGGGCCTGTCTCCGGGCCAGAAGGAAGTCGGACAAGACCGCTTCGGGCTCTCCCCGCAGGATAAAGTCCGCCTTCGAGTTCTGCAGGACGGTTTCAGGAAATGTTGTGGGGTAGTAACCAAACACGGCGACGGGCATTTCGGGAAATGACGCCTTTATGCGGTCCAGGCATGCCATGTCGTCGGCAATCGAGTCAACCCCGGCAAGCGCCACGAGCACATCCGGGGCGTACTGTCTGAGCCTCGCGTGGACCGACGACTCGTTCCGCGCCTCCGCGATTGCGTCCAAAACCTCCACTTCCGCCCCGCTCCATTCCCGGGCGCAAGTTGCGAGCTGCAGCAGTTCGTGCGGCGGCAGCAGGCAGAGCGGCGATGCGTAGGTACACATATAGCGGCGCATCAGCGGTGCGCGATGGGGAGGGTTTAGAAAGAGCACCCTTGGCCCCCCTGACTGAAGGGGGGCGGATTCTGGCTGTGCATCGTTGGACGCCAAACGGTGCTCCATTCCAGCCCGGTTCCGCAGTGGCCGCCTTTCCAATCATTTCTCCTTTTCTGGTGCCCGTGCCCCCAAACACAGGCGCGACCTCATCACCACGTTCCCGAATGTCAGCGCACGATAAAAACCCAGGTCTTCCGCCTTTCAGGAACGCTTCGCCGACGGCCCATTCCTCTCTGCGATGGCGGCCTCATCCAAGACGCGGCATGGGGCACACAACCCATTGCCGCCTTATGGGTTACGGACAGCGCTCTCTCCACGCACCGCGCCTTCAAGCGAAGGAGTTGAAATTGTAGCACACGCCTGGACCGTGCCAATACTCCCATGAGAAGGGGCGCTCCCGCGCCCCTGTCCAATCATCGCAGCCGCGGCCTGCCGCTCCCCTGAGTTGAGCCTGAACAACACGGTGGAAAGCGGACGGGTGGGATACCCGAAGCCCTTCAGCTTGTCCAATTCGGCTTGCGCTTTGCCTGCGTCGTGCTGCCCGAACCAGGCTCGGACCGCCGGCTCGAAGACAGACAGGCCCGCCGTGTCGAGTTTGAACGCCTCCTCGAACGCGACGCAGGCCTCGTGCTGCCTGCCAAGGGCGACGAGGGCGGTGGCTTCAGCAAAACGACCAAAACCGCAGTCGGGTTCTTTGTCAAGAACCGTGCGGGCGAAGGCGAGACCGAGTTCGGGGTTGCCCCTCTCGCTGAGCATAAGCGACAAGTAACTGTTCATTCTTGTTGTATCGGGGACATCGCAGTACATGACACACCGCAGTGCGTTGAACACTGAACCCCTGTCGAACGCGGCGAGACGGGGGCCCAACCGCTGCAGCACCTCCTGATAGTTGATCGGGAGGCTGAACGGGAGGGGAACACCGGCGTCCGGTGATGCGTGGGCCGGACGCTCAAACAAATAGAGGCTCATTCCTGTCATGCCGGCCCAACCCCAAGACACGTGGCTGATTCCATATTGCTGAAGGGACTGGTTGAATCCGGCCGAGAGCATCTGATTGTCCCAGCCGATTCCCTCAAAAACGGCCCATACCCTGGGTTTCTCCGCGGAACCGGTGCCGGAAGATTCCAGCCACTGCCGCGCGCGTTCGCAGACCTCCTGCGGGGAATACGCCGCTTCCACAGGGGCCGTAAGATCGCCCGCGTTGACACAGAAGATTTCCCGCGCCCAAGGCATGATGCCCGTCACCAGAACAAGGTCGTTGTGCCGCAGATCGGTCTTTATTTGCTCCGCCGCGGGAATCCAGGGACTGCGGGTCGTGGCAGCGGTGAAGATCGCAAACTGCCACGCGTACAGGAAAAGAATCACT
This sequence comes from uncultured bacterium, assembly GCA_937923585.1. Lineage (GTDB taxonomy): Bacteria > Hydrogenedentota > Hydrogenedentia > Hydrogenedentales > CAITNO01 > CAITNO01. The sequence goes on along the minus strand of CALDSM010000773.1, from coordinate 1,630 downwards.
GCCAGGACCGTGCCGAAAAGTGTCGCAGATCGAATCCGCAGCAGCGCCGCGGCAAGAAACAGGTACAGCGGGAAAGAGCAGTAAAGCGTGTGGCGGGGTTGAAAACAGGGCCTCCAGACCAGCGTCAGAAGCAGGATTTGGAGCACGGGCAGGAAGGCCACGCAAAGCAGGAGTATCGAACCGGTCCGCCGGGCAACCTCCTGCCGTGCAGGATCTGCGCAACAGGCGGAAGCACCGGCCCCCTTGGCACGCCTGGACAGCAGGGACGGCACAGCCAGTGCCAGTGCAACGGCAAAAACCGCGCAAAGCGCCGTGTCCGGTATTGGATGCGCTTCCGTGAGCCAGGCACGCTGGGCAAGCGTCAGGAAAGGCAGGTTCGAGGTGGACGGGGGAAATTCGGTGCTGACCAGGGCCGCATCGTTTCCAAGGAACCCGACGGCAATTTGTGCCGCCGTCGGCATGGTGAAATCCGCGTCCTCGTCTCCAGGCGGGACATTGCGCAGGCTGGGCAACATCCACAGCAACACTGAGAGGGCAGAGACGGCAACAAGGGGAGCCCAGACAAACAGCACCATGCGCCGGGGACGCACGGCCCACAGGAGAAACAAGCCTTCGGCCGTCAGAAAAAACACCGCGAACAGGTGCGTCCACAGCAGCGCAAGAGAGGCCGCAAGATTTATGACCCACCATTTCCGCCCGCCGTTGGTTGTGATCCGCAGTCCGGAGTACATCGCCACCAGCACCAGAAGGCCGAGCAAAGCGTAGGGCCTAAGGGCCTGGCCGAACCAAGCATGGAATGGGGAGACGGCGAAGAAGAGCGCGGCGAGCAGGCCAACCCGCCTCCCCCAAACAGCCTCTCCCAGAAGATAGATCATTGGAACGCAAAGCACGCTGAACAAGACCGGCAGCAAGCGCAGTTTCCATGGAGACACCCCAACGAGCGCCGCCCAGAATTGCTGGAGGAGAAAATCCAAGGGAACGGAGTCGAAAGCGAATATGCGGAAGAATGCCAGCTGCGCGGAAAATCCTTTGACACCGAGGGCTCCAGCATACCCGAAGTCGTCGATCCAGACTGACTGCTGCCCGATGCGGTGCAGGCGTATGGCCAGCGCGAGCGCGGAAACAAGCAACAATCCAATTGCGGGCCCCATCGTGAGAATGCGTACACGGCGCCCGGTGCGGCAACTTCCGCTTGACTCAAGGGCGGCTTCTTTCATGTATTCGGCGACTCCGGTGGAGACACGGGCGTTTACGGAAAGGACACAGGCGTCCACGCTTGACAAAGCAAACGCAGTATAGAGGCTTGATCTCGGCACCATCAAGTCATCTCCGGCCCCCCTGGGACCGCGGACGCTGTTGGGACGGCCGGATTCTTGTTACCTGTGACTGCTGCTGCGGGTGTCCTGTTTATTCGTGCCGTCCGGCTTGCCGCATGACGCTTGCGTTTCCGGAACCGACCCCAAACCATCAACATTTCTCCCGGTTGCCTTGCGGTTCGCTCATCTTTATCCGGTTTCTTGGGGTAGAATCGCGGGCAGATTCGTGGAAATTGGGCGCCCTCATGGGTATTATGTGGACTTGGTCAGTCCGCGAGGCGGGCGGACGCGGCAGCATTCAAGGGCGGTTTTCC
>CALDSM010000772.1 GCA_937923585.1 uncultured bacterium | reverse complement strand
CTTTCCTGTTCATCCCCGCAGGAATGGTGTTCCAGAACGTCTGGAACACCATTCCTGCGGGGATGAACAGGAAAGCGCCGACGGCCAGCACCACCAGCCCCAGCAAAATGCCCTTCTGATAGCCGATGCGGCGGATCAGCAGCGCGGAAGGCAGCGCCATGAGGAAGTAGGCACCGAAGACGGCAGTCTGGATGAAGCCCGACTCGGTCTTGCTGACATGCAGGATGTTCTGGAAGTGCTTGTTCAGCACATCCAGCATGGCATGGCAAAATCCCCAGATGAAGAACAGGGAGGCGACCATGAGGAATGGAAACAACAGTTGATTGCGGGTCTTTGCTGTCATGAGAGTCTCATCCTGGTTGTCTTCTGCATTTTCAGGGATTTGCCGGAATTCCGGCCGGGCAGGCATTCATCCGGCGCCTGCTGACCTGCAAACCTTGACCTTTGCCGACCAGGCGCCGCCTGCCCGCCCATGATTATGGCGCAAACGGCGCACGCATTTCATTTTCCCTTCTGTGCCGCTTTCCGTAAGGTGCTTCTTCGCACGGGAACTTGGGGCGGACGCGCGGTTTGGTGTACGATGCTGGCGTTGAACCCGCATTCAGTTGGAGCTTTGCGCCTGTCATGAGCGAACCCGAAACCTTAACCGCAGACTCCCCGTCGCCCAAGGTCGCGGACGATCCCTTTGCGTCCGCCTTTCCGCCGCTGGCGGGGCTTGCCGCGGCCGCCTTCGTGGCATTGACGCTGGGGGTGTACCTGCTCGCGCTGTACGGCCAGTCCTTTGCGGAGCGCATGAGCAGCCGCGTGGGGGACATTGAGGCGGCGCGCGCCCGTTCGCTCTATGAGGCGGGCCTGGTCGAGAACGCCATCGTCGCTTACCACAAGGCGCTGGGCATGAAGTTTGACGACCTGAACCAGCGGCGCTGGGCGTTGCGGCGTTTTGGCGAACTGCTTCTGAACGAGAAACGGCCCGAGGAGGCCGTGCCGATTCTCAAACAGTGCCTCACGGATTTTGCGGACGATCTCCCCGCCCATGAACTGTACTGCCAGGCGCTGGAACGGGTGGGGAAATCGGGTGAACTGGTGGATGCGGCCAAAGCCATGTCTGCCGCCGCAAAGGACAACCGCGGCAGCCAATGCACGGCGAAGTACTACCTCGGGCTGGCCTGGGAGAAACTTGGCAAGCCCGACGAGGCGCTTGCGGCATGGACCGAAGGTCAGGCGCTCGATCCCAAGGGCCGCTGCACCTACCGTGCCGCCGCCATGCTGCACACACGCGGCGACAATCCGCGCGCACTGGAGATGCTGAAGCAGGTCCCCGACGACCTGACCGGCAGCGATGCCGACGCCTCAAGGGCGCTTCGCAAGCAGATTGACGCAGGACAAAATGAAAGCCCCAAAACGCTCCAGCCGCCCGCAGGCGGCTGACCGAGTGATGCGCTCTCGCGGGGGATGCCGATGAACAAGGGAGCCAACACGGAAACGCAAAACGGGTCGTCCCGCCGCGCAAACGCGGCGCACCGGGCATTCTCCGCCGCATTCCTCTTCGCGCTGGTCTTTCTGGCCGCATGGCCTTGGGAAATCTTCCAGCGCGTTTTTGGCCGCCTCACGCTCGTGCTTTGCGCCTCCGTGCTTGTCCTTGGGTTTGGACTGCTTCGCGAGGCGGCGCTGTTTCCCCGGCGGATTCGCCTGCCCAAGGGGGTGGGGCTGCCCATCGCGCTGATCGCATTCGCCTGCCTGCAGTCCGCCCTGCACTCCGCCGACCCGGCCGCGTCCAAAGCGCTGGTCATCAAGTATGTCTGGTATCTGCTCCTGTTCGTCATGGCCGCACCGCTTTTTGGCCGTCCATGCAATGCGGTCCTTGCCTGGCGCGTGTTCGCGGTGTCGGCGGGGCTGGTGGGCGTGTATGCGGTGCTGTGCGCGGCAGGCTGGTTGACGCCCGCGCTCGCGGGCACGCATGAGTACTTCGGACGCCGCCTGACCGAGGATGTGCGCGTCGGCGCGTTCGTGCGCATCGCCGCCACCACCCCCGACTACAACCAGGCCATAGTGCCCATGCTCGCCGCGCTGCCGTTCCTGGTGGTGTGGGCCGCATCGCCCGCGACACGGCGCATCGGGAGGATTGTTGCCGCCGTGCTGGTGCTGTTCGTTGTGGCTGGGGTGGCGGTGTCCTTCTCCCGCAGCGGCCTGCTGGCCGTCTTGGCGGTATTCACGGGCGGTGGTTTGTTGATGTTGGGGAAATGGGTGAGGACGCCGCTGCCCGAGAAACTGGATGACACGCTGCCCGAAGCGCCGTCTTCAATCCCCCTTCGAAGGGGGTGTCCCGCCGTGGGCGGGGCGGGGGATGTGGACGCCGCGCGCCTAGACCAAACCAACATCCCCCGGCCCTCCGGGCCTGCCCCCTTCAAAGGGGGACCTGCGGGACGGCGGCTTCTGTTCATGCTTGCCGGCTTGATGGTTCTCGCTCTGTGCGGGTTCGCGCTGCTGGTCGCCGGCGGCTATGCCGACATGCTGGTGCGCCGTGCGCTGCGCGGTTTCAATTCGCCCGACCCGTCTTACCGGTCACGGCTCTACGTCTTCGGCCTCACCTTCCAACTGCTGCCGAAATACGCGCTGTTTGGCTGCGGCATCGGCGCTTCGGGCGCGACGCTTGGCGCCGTGGCGGAACCGGGAAAGTGGATGGGCACGGCCATCCACAGCATGCCGCTGATGATGTGGTTTGAAACCGGGATTCTCGGCCTTGTCGGCTATTTCTGGCTCTGGTGGAGTCTCGTCCGGCGAGTATGGACCGGGCTCGTGCGCAGTTCAGAAACGGAGCGCCGCCAACTCGGATACGCCACGCTGGGCGCGCTGGGCGTGCTGTTCTGGATGACCGTCATACAGCCGTTCCAGGAACTGTCTCTGTTCCCGATGCTGGCTGCACTGATTGCCGGTACCACCCAGGAAATGACAAGCGAGGATGCGCCCGTTGTGGCCGACGGGTCGCGCAGGTGGAGTCTCGCTTCTGCATGCGCCATGGTGTTGATTGCCTTGATGGTGACCAAGAACGTTGCGCTCTATCAGAGCGCAGTCTCAGCGCTTTCCCGATACGCCGGCCAACTGGAGGAAGGGTTCGCCGCCGAACAGCGCGGCGACTGGGAAACGGCCTGCACTGCATACGAGGCTGCAGAACAGCTTGCGACACACGCGCCCCGTCACGGCATCATGCGAGGCAGAATGGAGTACATGCCCTATTACCGGGAAGCCTTCCGCGCGAATGACCTTGAGTTCATTTATCTGCGGCTGCCTGGGCGTGGCGGATGGCCCGATGTTCCTGACGAAGCCGCCAGATTCGGATTGGCCAGATGTCTGTGGAATGGGGGAAAGAAAGAGTCGGCCCTGACGATACTTCAACACCCCCCGCGCTGGAGATACTGGCCGGAAACCGCCTGGGCCATGGGAGAAATCTATTGGCAACACGGTCAATACATGACCGCCATAAACCTGTGGCAGGACGCCGCCCGGCTGAATCGCGAGCGCAAACCGTTCCCGCCGCTGGAGTATCCCTTCGACGTGGCTTCCTCCATGGATGATATTTGCCAGGAACTCTTTGCCGAGGCGAAGTCGTTGGCCGGGTCAAAGAAACCGGCGGACATCGCGCGGCGCGTTGCGCTGCTGCTGCGGCTGAACTGGCGGGGTGACGCGGTCGATGCGCTCAAGGCCGCGCCTGCGGATGCGCCGGAGTTGGCGGTCTTCAGGAATGCATTGAAACTCCGGTGACCGGCCTTCATCGTAGACGCGGCATCCTGCCGCGTTCTTCTTGCGACCCATTCCAGAAAGAGGCTGGAAGCCTCTTCTACTTTGCTTCTTGCCGCCTCTCCAATGCCTTCGTGCGCAGCAGGGCCAGGCGGTGGTTGGGCAGGCGTTTGATTGCCTCCGCATAACTGGCCTGTGCCTCTTCGCGTTTGCCCTGCAGTTCCGCCGCGGCGCCGTTCCAGAAGAACATGTCGGCGTTTTCGTAGCCGGCGGTGCGGGCGCGGTCAAACGCGGCCATGGCCTCCGGCAGCAGACCGTTGAACAGGAGCCGTTTGCCCGCCGCATACTGGTCCATCCCGTTCTTGGGATTCTTTGCCTGGAGTCTGGCGGACATTTCCGCGCGCTGTTCGGCCTTGCCTGCCCAGTACACACGGAAGCATTCGGATGCATCGGCCACGTTGCCCCGCGCAAGCTGGGTCCGGCCGAGCGACAGGTTTAGTTCGCCCGCATCAGGTTCGGGCCGGGCCAGCACCGATTCCCTGCCTGGAGCGCCCGCCAGCAGCAGCGTCAGCCGTCCGGCTTCACCCAGCGGTGCCGTGCCTTCCTTGTCGAGCCGGAGCATTTCCGCGCGCACGAGCGGCATGCCGGTCATGGCGCGCCCAAATTCGGACGCCACTTCGGGCGAAATGGGCGGATAGGCCGTCAATGCCTCCCTGATGGCGCGCTGTGCCTCATAGAGGCCCCCGCGGTCAGCCGCCTTGCGCGCGCCGTCGAGCAGGTGCCGCGCGGTCTGCCGCGCCATGGTGGCGTGGCCGTATTGCCGCGCGCCCGTGAGCACAAGCGCGCCCGTGAGCGCGACGGCCGCCCACAGGCCCACGTTGTAGGCGATGTAACGTTTCAGGCGTTTACCCGGCATGCGCGCGCTCCCGTGCGAAAAGCAGGTACAGACACGCCTTTCAAACTGCCGAAAGGCGAGTCAGTCCCTGTTATTCGTGCAACTCTCTTTATTTGTTCAAGCGGCATGAACGGTGATCCGCAGCATTAGAATGCCTGGTCCAGGTGAAGTACCACGGGAATCGTGCGGAACAGTATCTTGATGTCGGTCCACAGGGACCACTGTTCGATGTAGGCGATGTCGAGCTGCACCATCTGGTCGAAGGTGAGCCGGTTGCGCCCGCTTACCTGCCACAGGCCGGTGAGGCCCGGGCGGATGTAGAGCCGCTTCATGTGCCAGTCCTTGTAGGCGTCCACCTCGTACTGGATCGGCGGGCGCGGACCCACCAGGCTCATGTCGCCGCGCAGCACATTGAACAGTTGCGGCAGTTCGTCCACGCTGGTCTTCCGGATGAACTGGCCCAAGCGTGTGATGCGCGGGTCATTTATGATTTTGTACACCGGATTCCCGTTAGCGTCCAACTCGTGGTGGTCCTCGCCGTTCTGGATCATCTTCTCTAGAAACGCCTTGTGGATGGCCGGGTCGGAGTCGGCGCGCATGGACCGGAACTTGATCATGCGGAAAGTGCGGCCGTTCAGCCCGACCCGCTCCTGTACGAAGAAGACCGCGCCGGGCGAGTCGAGTTTGACGAGGATCGCCACCACCAGCAGCAGCGGCGAAAGCGCCGCCAGCGCCGCGGCGGATATGAGTATGTCCATGAGACGCTTGGCGATCTGGGGGGTGGTGGCGTACAGGCCGAGATTCTGCACGTGCAGCAGGGGCACGTCGCCGACCAGTTCGGGCATCGCGCTGGTGCGGAAATAGGACTGGAACGGCGTGCACATCTTGATGTGCGCGCCCATGCGCCAGCAGGTCTGCGCCACACCCAGCCGCTGTTCCGGCGGCATGGCGGCGGGGTCGAGCGCAAGGATGACCTCATCCAACTGGTGCCGGTTGATCAGCGCCTTGAGGTCGTCCAAAACGCCCAGCACGGTGGTGCCGGCGCTGGCACCCCCGCGTGCGGCGATTTCGCCCATGTACCGGTATTCCGTGGCGGGGGACCGGAGCGCCTCAATAAGCCCTTCGGGCGGCGCGCCGTCGTGGACCACCGCCACCCGGGTGCGGCCGATGCCGAACGCATGCAGGACAAGCACGCCAATCAGCACGAATGAATGGTACAGCAGTACCAGGAAAAACGCGAGCAGCCCCTCGTAAATCAGAAACAGCATGGCCGTGGAGCGGGTCTGTTCGGGCTGCACCGTGCCGTAGCCGCTGAAGAACAGCAGCATCAGGGCCGAACCAAGCACTACGCCTTTCAGCAGCGTACCCACGCCGCGGAAGGGGCGGGTGTCGCAGAGGTTGGCCCAGTACAGGCCGACCCACTGCAACACCAGCAGGCGCATCACCGGAACCAGCACCAGCAGCGGGAAATAGGGGGCAAACTCCGGCGCGCGCACCGTGCGCAGCATGGCGGGCAGCATGGCCGGCGCGGTGGCGGGTCCGCCGCCTAGCGAGGCCGGCCAGGAGAACAGCATCAGATAGGCCGTCACCACGCCCAGGGCCAGCAGCGCCAAATCGCCCGCGGCCTGGAGGGCCACCACGATCTGCCCCTTGCGGCCGCGTCCCCAGAGAACCGCCCAACTTGACGGGTCCAGTGCGGCGGCTCCGTTCTTGGGGATCGGAGCCCCGATTACGGCCTCTGAAGCCTGTGCCTGTTCGGGCATTCGCCGTCCATCCTCAGCCAAAGGCGCGCACCGACGCGATCACGTGCGCCGCCTGTTCGTCGGTCAGGTCGGGGTGCATCGGCGGCGACAGCGGTTCGGGCGCCTCGGCGGTGGGCACAGGCGCTCCCTCGGGCACAGTCCGCACGCCCGCATAGGCCTTTTGCAGGTGAATCGGCACCGGATAGTGAATGCCGCAGAAGACGCCGCGTTCCTTGAGGAAGTTCATCAGGTCGTCCCGGCGCGGGTGGCGCACCACGTAGAGATGCCACACCGGCTCCGCGCCCGGCATCACTTCCGGCAATACCAGGCCCGGAACGCCCGCCAGCCCTTCGCTGTACAGCGCAGCGAAATGGCGGCGCTTCTCGTTCCATCCGTCCAGGCGGGGCAGTTTCACTTTGAGCACCGCGGCCTGCATGCTGTGCAGCCGGCTGTTGAACCCGACCACCGGATGGATGTACTTCTCCGACTGGCCGCAGTTGCGGTACATGCGCAGCGCGTTCGCCAGCGTCTCGTCGTCGGTGGTCACCGCGCCGCCCTCGCCGTAGGAGCCCAGATTCTTGCCGGGGTAAAAGCTGAAACAGCCGCACACGCCCATCGAGCCGGCGCGCCTGCCCTTGTACCGTGCGCCGTGCGCCTGCGCCGCGTCTTCCACCACCTTCAAGCCGTGCCGGCTGGCAAACTCGAGTATGGGGTCCATATCCGCGGGCTGGCCGTACAGATGCACCGGCATGATCGCCCTGGTCCGTTCCGTGAGCGCGCATTCCAGCAGCGCCGGGTCCAGGGTGTACCACGGGTCTTTCGCGTCCACCAGCACCGGTGCCGCCCCCGCCAATGCGATCGCGTTCGTCGTGGCCACGAATGTGTTGGCCACCGTTATGACCTCGTCGCCCGGGCCGATGCCCAGCGCGCGCAGCGCCAGATGCAGCGCGTCCGCGCCCGACGCCACCCCCACGCAGTGTTTCGTGCCGCAATAGGCCGCAAAGTCCTTCTCGAACTCGGTCACGGCGTTGCCCAGCACAAAGGAGGCCGACGACATGACCCCCTCCAGCGCCTCATGGATTTCGTCACGCAGGGACTGATACTGGCTGACCAGGTCAACAAACTGAACTTTCATCGTTGAATGCTTCTCCAAGTTCCCGTCCGCGGACGGTTTGGGACACCTCTGCCACCGGGCAGGCAAGACATTGTCACAATTAGTCCTGCCAAACCTCAGGAAGAGAAGTATACGCGCCCGCGAACGCGCCCGCAAGGAAACATTCCGCCTCGCGTAAAGTCGCGTGGGGCAAGCGGATGAGACCAATGGACAATTGACAACGGACAATTGACAATGAAGAGGAACGGAGGTTTCTTCTTGTCACCTCTCATGCTTCCATCACCTTCCCTATTAGAGGTGTTGCCATTTTGGCAAGACTGGTGTGCTGAGTGGCAAAGTCCCGCGTATTCTTTGATGAATTGACTCGGGTTTGCCCCATTCTCCCGCTCATATAGGACGCAAGCATTGGCTCACAGAGGTCTTGACATCGCCTTCCGGGTGTGTTATTATCACTCATGTCCGTCGAGTGCTAAACGCATGTGGCGGACGGGAAAGTTTTGTCAAAATGGCAACGCCTGCTGGCGGGGCCGAAAACCAAGCGTCTTTCAGGTGTTTCAACCTCAACAGAAGGAGATTAGACAATGGCGACAATGAAAGTTCGTCCCCTGGCCGACCGTATTCTGGTCAAGCGCGAAGAAGCCGGCGACACCGTGCGCGGCGGCATCATCATTCCCGACACCGCCAAAGAAAAGCCCCAGGAGGGCAAGGTGATCGCGGCGGGCCCGGGCCGTCTTGATGACAACGGCAAGCGCGTTGCGCTTGAGGTGAAGGTCGGCGACCGCATCCTCATGGGCAAGTACTCGGGCACTGAAGTGAAGATTGACGGTGAAGAGCACATCATCATGCGCGAAGACGATGTCCTCGCGGTGATCGAATAATCGGCCACGCCCCAACCCAGGAGATTACCAGTTATGGCAAAGCAGCTTGAATTTGGAGAGGGCGCACGCCGCAAGGTTCTGGACGGCGTCGCCAAACTCAGCGCGGCCGTGAAGGCCACGCTTGGCCCCAAGGGCCGCAATGTCGTGCTCGACAAGAAGTGGGGCGCCCCGACCGTCACGAAGGACGGCGTCAGCGTCGCGAAAGAGATCGAGCTCGAAGACAAGTACGAGAACATGGGCGCGCAGATGGTGAAAGAGGTCGCCTCGAAGACCTCCGACATCGCCGGCGACGGCACCACGACGGCCACGGTGCTTGCCGAGGCCATTTTCCGCGAAGGCCTGCGCAACGTGACCGCCGGCGCGAACCCGATGGCGCTCAAGCGCGGCGTGGACAAGGCCGTCGAGGCCGTGATCGCCAAGCTTGCGGCCATGAGCAAGCAGGTGCGCAACGACAAGGAAGTGATTAAGAACGTGGCGGCCATCTCGGCGAACAGCGACATGGAAATCGGCGACATCATCGCCGAGGCCATGGAGAAGGTCGGCAACGACGGCACGATCACGGTGGAAGAGGCCAAGGGCATCGAGACGACGCTGGAAGTCGTCGAGGGCATGCAGTTCGACAAGGGCTACCTGTCCCCCTACTTCGTCACCGATTCCGAGACGATGGAGTGCATTCTTGAGGACGCGTTCATTCTCATCAACGAGAAGAAGATCTCGAACCTCAAGGACCTGCTTCCCCTGCTCGAGCAGATTGCCAAGTCCGGCAAGCCCCTGCTCATCATCGCCGAGGACGTCGAGGGCGAGGCCCTGGCCACGCTCGTCGTCAACAAGATCCGCGGCACCTTCACCGCCGCCGCCGTCAAGGCGCCCGGTTTCGGCGACCGCCGCAAGGCCATGCTGGAAGACATCGCCGTCCTCACCGGCGGCCTGTGCATCACCGAAGACCTCGGCCGCTCGCTGGAGAGCGTGACGATTTCCGACCTCGGCCGCGCCAAGCGTGTCGCGATTGACAAGGACACGACCACGATCGTCGAGGGCGCCGGGTCGAGCGCGGACATCACCGGCCGGATCAACCTGATCCGCAAGCAGATCGAAGAGACCACGAGCGACTATGACCGCGAGAAGCTGCAGGAGCGCCTGGCGAAGCTGGCGGGCGGCGTTGCGGTCATCAACGTCGGCGCGGCCACCGAGATCGAGATGAAGGAGAAGAAGGCCC
>CALDSM010000771.1 GCA_937923585.1 uncultured bacterium | reverse complement strand
ATACGAGATCTGATCGTGACTGGAGTTCAGACGTGTGCTCTTCCGATCTCCGATGCCGGTGTGGCCGGAAAGCGGGTGGTCGAGCAGCTTCTGGTCCATGACCTTGAGCTTGCCGACACTCTTGACGCAGTCCAGCCCGTTGCCGTTGACGACGGCCACGCCGGCCGAGTCATAGCCGCGGTATTCCAGCCGGTGCAGGCCGGTCATAATCACTTCCACCGGGTTCTTGTCGCCGATGTATCCCACGATTCCGCACATGACAAAGGTCCTTTCATTCGGGCTTGCGCCGCGTGTTCTTTAGAGGACCGGGCGGCCTGCCCACAGGGGGCGGGCCGCCCGGAACAAGACGGAGAACCGGGCCGCGCTTCGCGCGGCGGCCGGGGAATTACTTGTACATTTTGGCCGCCTGGGCCAGCGTCATTGGTTTGTAGTCGCCCGCGTGTCCGGCCTGGCCGAAGGCCACCATGCGGTCGAGGTACACCTTCTTGGCGGCTTCGCGGGCCGGCTTCAGGTAGTCGCGCGGGTCGAACTTGCCGGGCGTCTCAGCGAAGACCTTGCGGATGGCGCCGGTCATGGCCAGACGGCTGTCCGTGTCCACGTTGACCTTGCGCACGCCGTGATCGATGCCCTCACGGATGTTTTCAACCGGGATGCCGGCCGTGCCGGGCATCTTGCCGCCGTACAGGTTGATGATGTCCACCAGCTCCTTGGGAACCGAGGACGACCCGTGCATGACCATGTGGCAGTTCGGCATGCGCTTGTGGATTTCGCGGATACGATCCATCGCAAGCGTCGGGGGCAGCACATTGCCGTCCGCGTCCTTCTTGGAGGATTTGAAAGCGCCGTGGCTGGTGCCGATGGAAACCGCCAGCGCGTCGACGCCCGTCAGCGCCACGAACTCTTCGGCCTGCTCCGGCTTGGTCAGGTGGTCCTGAAGCTGGTCGTCCGAAAGGCCGGCGCCGTGTCCGTCCTCGATGCCGCCCAGCGCGCCCAGTTCGCCCTCAACCGTCACGCCGAACATGTGGGCAACCTCGACCACGCGCTTCGTGATTTCCACGTTCTGCTCATACGTTGCAACCGTCTTGCCGTCGGCCAGCAGCGAACCGTCAATCATGACGGAGGTAAAGCCGAGTGCGATGGCTTCCATGCAGGTGGCCATGTCGCGGCCGTGGTCCAGGTGAACGGCCAGCGGGATGTGCGGATACTCTTCCGCCGCCGCTTCCATGAGCTTCTTCAGGTAGATCATCTTGCTGTACTTCAGCGCGCCACAGCTCGCCTGAATGATCACGGGGCTGTTGGTCTCATCGGCGGCTTCCATAATCGCCTGAATCTGTTCCATGTTGTTGACGTTGAACGCGCCAACGCCGTATCCGCCCTTGGCGGCCTCGTCAAGAATCTGGCGCATCGGAACCTGGGGCATGACCTGATCTCCTTTCGCAAGTGATTGCGAATTTTGGGGTTGGTGCAGCCGAATCAGCACCTCCACCGGTCCCCGAGAAGTAACGTCCTGGGAAACCGGCAGGCCGCAGTTGGCTGCCCTGAAGAAGCACACGTGAATGGGTTCACCCGTTGTGAATTGACCGAACGAAACCTATTCGACAGCGTCGAGAGTGTACACAATAACGGCGTGCCGGTTCAAGTTTTTATCGAATTGCACCGTGGAGGAGCGGTATATTTGCGGAGAAGTCCGGACATGGTTTGCATGGACCTACGGGATGCCCATGACGTGGCGGTGCGGCGCTCCTTTCAGGTGCGCGGTGTTTCCACATGCCGGCTCTTCGCTGTTCAGGCCAGCAGTCCGGCCGGGTCCGCCGCAACCCTTTCGAGTTCCTTGAAGAAGCCTGTGATGTCTTCGAAGTCCATGGCGCGGTGATCGAAGCAGACCGTGACGGGAAGGATGGGCCTCACTTCCACGCGCTGCTCTCCATCGGGACCGGCCACGGCGACGGGGGTGGGCCGCGTGGCTCCCAGGCCGATGGCGGTGGTGTTGGGCGAGATGATCATCAGCATGCCGACCCGGATGCGCATGCCGGGCAGGGCACTGCCCACGTTGGACACCAGCGTGGTGGCGTCCAGCAGGTCGGCGGGCACCAGCCGCTTCGTGGCCGGGATGCGCCTGTGCGCGCGACGTTCGGCGAAAGTGGGGCTGGCCAGGCGGTGGGGGCCGATGAAGTTGCTGTACAGCCGACGCAGCACGGTCAACATTTCTCCGCGGCGAAGCCGCTGCCAGGTGTCCTCCAGCCCTGCCTCCATCAGCAGGCAGTCCAGGTTGGTGCCCGCAAGGCGGCGGCGGATGTCCTCCATGCCCAACCCCACCTCGCGCAGCGAGAGGCTGTCCACATTGCGCAGCACCGGGGTCACCATGCGCCCGTCGTCCATGCGCAGGGGGATGGCAACATGCACCGCGTCCACCGGGGTCACCCCGCCCACGCTCGCGTGGCGGTCATACCAGATGTGGCCGTTCATCGCGGGGGAATGGGCCAGCGCGGCAGCGATGGCCTTGAGCATGAGCGCATTGATCGTGATGCGCACCCCGCCGTATTTCGGGTCGCCGGCACAGGCGCGCGCGGCGGCGGTCAGGGCCGACACGTCAAGGTCGTGCAGGATGGACACGTGCGGTGTGCCCAGCCAGGATTCAACGGTTTTGTGCGCCACGACACGGCGCTGAACGCAGAAGGACTTCGAGACAGCCATGGGTACTTCCTTGGGATCGGGTCAAGAGGTCATGCCTGTCCCTCCGGCAGGGCGGCAAAGGGCAATGAATGCACGGCATCCACCGCGCCAAAGATGGCCCGCTGGACATCCTCCATCAGGCGCACCACCACCAGTTCGGCGGCGGTGGCGTCGCGCGCGGCCATTGCCTCGACAATCTGCTCCACGGCCCGCTGCAGACGGGGGAAGCCGACCAGCGGCATGTCTATCATGTCCCACAGCCGCAACTGCGCGCGGGAGGTGGTGTTGAGCATGAACACATAGACCCGGTTGTGTGCGGCCTCGGCCATCAGTCGCAGCAGACTGCGGGTCGTCTCGCGCAGGCGCGGAAGATCATCGTGGGCGTCGCGCCGTTCCCGGGCCAGACGGCGCATTTCCTCCAGTTCCCCGTCTGTCCGGCGGACCGCCGCCGCACGGACGACCATGCGCATGATGTTTCCGCGGAACTCCAGGGCATCGTGCAGAAACTCATGGTTTATCGTGCCGTCCTCGCGGAGCACGAGCACATCCAGCAGTTGCACGCCGCCGCTCAGTTCCATTTCTTCCACATAGATGCCCGACCCCTGGCGCGCGCGCACCATGCCGATGCCCTCCAGGCGCTTGACGGCCTCGCGGATGGCATTGCGGTTGGTGCCGAATTCGGCGGCCAGTTCTCGCTCCGTCGGCAACCGGTCGCCTACTTTGTAGCAGCCGTCCAAAATGCGGCGTGCCAGAAGGTCCGCGATCTGTTGGGTGCGTGTTCCGGGGGGGTCTAATGCGTTTGACGGCAGATTCATGGGACCATTCTAATACGAACAAGGCCCGACATTCCATATCCATGCAACAATTGACGCATTGGTATTACCAAAACAACGGAAGGGTCGGTCAGTTTTGCGCAATCGCTCTCTGAATGGCATGCACCAGGCGGGCAATGTTGGAGTCCAGATCGAAACCGGATTCAATGGTCTGACGCGCATTTTCGGCAAGACGCCGGGCCAGTTCCGAGTCATCCATCAGCGATTTCACGGCTTCGGCCAGCGCGGCGGCATTGCCGGGCGGGACCAACAGGCCGGACCTTCCGTTTTCGATCAGTTCCGGGTTGCCGGAGACGGGAGTGCTGACCACGGGAATACCGAGCGCCATCGCCTCGATGAGCACAATGGGCGTGCCGTCCATGTCGCGGTTGTCCGCTTCCAGGCAGGCGAGCACGAAGGCATCGGCCCCGTCAAAATACTGCCGCACCCGCTCCTGCGGCTGGGGTCCGGTGAAACGAACCCGTCCGGCAAGGTTCAACCGTTCAATCTGTCCGCGCAAGACCGCCTCCATGGGGCCGCCGCCCACGACATCGGCCTCAAAATCGCGGCCCTGTTTGGCGAGCAGCGCCAGTGCCTCAAGAAAGACGGGGAACCCCTTCTTCTCGACCAGGCGGCCGACAGAGAGAAACTTGAACGGCTTCGAGAACGGTCTGGGCGGGCGCAGGGGGAATTTGCGCAAATCAAGGCCGGTGCGCATGACGTCCAGTTTGGACTCGTCGCATCCCTTGGTGTCTGCGAGAAAGCGAACGTTGTAGCGCGAACTGCACATGCCGAAAGCGGCCCGGTCCACTTTCTCCCGCATGGCGGCGGCATGCACAAAGATGTCGTGGGCATGGCACAGAAAGCTAAAGGGGATTCCGCGCAGCCGGGCGGCATACATGGCGATACCCGCAGGTGTGTGCGCAAAATTGCAGTGGATGTGCATCGCGCCCGCCGCGTCCAGCCGCTCCGCCAGGAAGCATCCCGCAAGGAAGTGCCACAGGAACTTGGGCCGATCGGCGGTGCGGGGCGTTTCGGCAAAGAGCATGTCGTGCAGGCTTGCGCCCAGCGTGCGGGCAAAGCGATGGGGCCGCCGCAGCGCCTGACGCGCCGCCGCGGCCAGAAAGGCGCCGCCGCCGTGGTCGTACAGATACTGGGTCTCCCCGATGAAGGGCTGCGCCTCGCCGGAAAGCACGGCGTCGTCGGGCCGCTGCACGGAAAACACGGCCACTTCCACACCCTGCGCGCGCAGACCCTCAATGTCCCGATAGACGAAGGTGGTGCTCAATTCCCCAATGCGCGGGGCTATGTAGGCGATGCGAAGCGGTTTGGGCATGGTGCGGGTTCCGCCGGAAAAAGAAAAGGGCGGCGGCGCGCGCCGCCGCCCGAAAAACGCGGCAATAAGAACAGTTTACTTGGCCGTAACGGCCACATAGTCCACAAGCGCGGGCTTGGTGGCACCGGAACGCAGCACGATGGACATCACGCCCGTGCCCGCCTTGGCATCGGCGGGGACGGCAATCTCTTTGGTGACGGAGCGCCAGGCCCCGTTTCCATCGGCGTCCAGAACGACCGTCTGCACGCCCTTGCCGGTCTCAAAACTGAATTTTCCGCTGAGCATTTTGTCCTCAAGCGCCTTGGCCCGCATGGTCAGGGTGAGGGTCTTCCCGGCAAGGTTTCCCGAAAACCGCTGGCGGACGGTGGTGACTTTCTCCGTTCCGGACGGCTTCAGTTCCACATACACGCTTTGGGGCGTGGTTCCGACGGACTTGGCAACTTTGTCGGCGGGTTCGGCGGTCCAGCGGCGTGGTGCCGCGCCTTCCCAATCGGAGAAATTGAAGTTGGCGACAACCTGTTCGCCCTTGTTCTCGACCGCCGGCGCAGCATTGGACACGGCCTCTTTGGCGGGCTTGGCGGGGGCAGGTGGTGCCGTCGGCGGTGCAGAAGGCGACCCGCACGCGGCCAACATCAGGAAAGTACCCGTCAGAACCGTGGCCACAACTGCTTTGGACCAAGAAAGTTTGCTAATCATCCATTGTCTCCTTTGGTGCTGGTGCCGGCCTGAACAACAGTCTTGACCGGGACGAACTTGCTGCATGATAGCAGTGCAACGGTACGCCATGCTACTGTGCGGGCAGCAGCAGAACGCCGTCCACTTGGATAACCGCCGCGGAACCGGCGTGCCTTACTGTAACGCTCTTCATCGGACGCGGCGACTTCAGGGGGCAGATTGCCGCGTAATTCCGCCGCGTCTGCGCCTTGTCTGCCGCACCCTGGGTCCATTCTGAAAAGACCTTGACATCCCCGACCGACAGAGCCAGGTTCTTTGCGAAGGCGTCGTGGTCCACTTGGAGGGTTTCCACACCCAGCCGCAGCGGCAGCATCTCCGTGCCGTCCGCGGATGCCGTCTCCACTTGGGCCACCATCAATCCTGACTTTCCCCGGTCCTGCCGGGGAAGCCAGGCAAGCGAACTAACGACACCGACCGCCCGAACGGAGACACCCGCGAGTTTCTCCGGCACGGCCAGCTCAAGCGATGCGCCCTTGCCCAGCCGGAACCGCGCGTCGAGCAGGACGGCGTTCTCTCCAAAGACTTCCGCAACGCGGCGCGCATCCAGCGTGCTGCGTGCGGGCACCGGCTCGACAAAGGCGGGCAGCACCGCCAACGGCCAGGACGGAATCACTCCCGGAGGCGGGTCATCGGCCCGCTTCGCGGTGATGCGCAACACCGACTCTCCGGCCCCCTGGCCGGGCTCCAGGCGCAGCGGCAGTTCCAGCGCGACCGGGTTCATGCCGTCCGAAGGGCGCTTCACGGGCACGGCGGCCTCCCGAAAGGGGCCGCCCGAATCGAGCACCACGGACAAATCCAAAGGCATGGTGCCCGCGCTCTCCGTGTATTTGGCGAAGACACGCAGGGTATAGGCGCCGTCCTCGCGCAGTCGAAGCGGCGGAGCCAGCGGCTTGCCGTCCGGGGCAATGACATCAAGCCCGGTCACGGCAACAGGCGGCACCGGCGCCGCCATGTCGAACCCGAGCGGCCGCACGGGCACGGGGAAAGCCGGTGTGGATTCTCCCGCATGGGTTGCGGCGCAGACGCCCAGCACCACCAGCGGCAATAACGCCGCGGTCTTCATGGACCGGGTGTTCCCTGAACCGGTGCCGACGGAGCGGCCGGCGAAGGGGCCGCGGGCACGACAGGGGCAGTTGCCGCGGGTGCAGACGCCGCAGGGGCAGGTGGAGCGACAGCGGGTGGAACCGCGGGCGCGGTGGGGATGGCGGGTTCCGCATAAAGCAGCGCCACATCAAAAACATCCACCACCACATCAGCAGTGGGGGTGAAGGTGAGCGACTCCAGATTCGGCGCGGGCGGGTCCAGCAAGACCGTGCCCAAATAGCGATGGCGTCGGAAGGGTGCGCCGGAAACGTCGAGATAGTCCGCATCCTGCGATTCCACGATGGCGGGCTTGGCGTGGTTCACCGTGCCCGGCAGGCTGTAGTCATAGTCGCCGCGGGCGGTGTGCACGCCGCTCAGCAGCTGCACCTTGCGGGACGCCGCCCCTTCGTTGATGCCCACCTCCACCACCGGCTTGTCCTGGGCGACCGTGCCGTAGGCGAAGGATGACACGATGACGAGGCCGCGCACGGGCCGGTTGTGAACACCCACGGGAATCGTGACGGAAGCGCCGCGCCCGAGCCGGAAACTCTTCGAGAGCGGTGCCGCACCGCGATCCAACTTGGATTCCAGCAGCGTCTTGGCGATGCGTCCCGCGCCGATACGCGGTGTGACCAACAGGTCAAGCTGCTGCAGGGCGGGAGACTCGGCGCCGACGGCCGTTCCGGAGGAAAGGTGGATGGACAGGTAGACTTCCCCGTTGAGGGCGCCGGCGATCTGCGGCAGATTGATCGCGTGCTTCTGGCGGTACACACTGCCCGGCTCCCAGGCGGGCTCTCCCGCGACGGGCCCCGCGGTCAGTTCCTCGTTGCGGCCGATCATGTAATCCTGCGACCAGAATCGGATGGTTACCGGTGCGCGGCCCGCAATGACCGCGGCGGGGCACCAGTACGCGATGAGGTCCAACGGCAGATTGCCGTCCAGTTTGGGGCGCTTTCCCGCCAGCGGGGCGCCGTTCTGCAGTAGGTCAACGCCGAGCAGCCGCAAAGGCCCCGCCTCCTCGCCGACCGGCAGCAGTGCGCCGGTGGCCGGCGCCGGAAGCGACGGGGTCAGTTCACGGAGCTGGGCGTCCAGGTCTTTTGGCTCCGTGTCCACCGCCGCTGCCGTTGCCGCCAGGGCGAGACAAATGAAGGAGAATGCGGCCCAACGGCGCCGCACCGGCAAATAGACATACAGTCTGGTAAGCAAACAAGGATGCATCGCTGCCTCTATGACAAGGGCCCATTGCTGCGGGCGAAACGCCCCGCCGTGAGCCATGATAAGGCTTGGCACGGCGAAGCCGCAAGCCCTGAGAAGAGTTGGGGCGAAAAGACTGAACCACAGAGGGCACATAGGAACCTGGAGCAGCATAGCCGCAACCAAAGAATTGGGAAGAGAAAACAGGGTAACGCAGAGGCGCAGGGGACGCAGAGAAGCGCGGAGCGGAAAGAAGATGGAACCACGGAATACTTGGAGCAGCGGAGCCGCAACCAAAGGACAAAGGACAAAAGACGAAGCAGACTGAACCACGGAATACACGGATCGACACGGAAAAAGCAGTGTGAATATCACCGCCTCTTGCGAAGATTCTGGGACATAGTAGTACGGAAGAAGAAGGGCGGTGCACTCGTCTGCGATTTCATTTTCTTTGTGTTCTCTGCGATCTTTGCGGTTGAAGAAGAAAGAGGCCAACCGCAAGAGCGCAAGAACGCAGAGAGCATGACGTCTTCTATCCACTTTGCACGGCTTGACTTGCAGATGACTCGCTGCGAACTCCTGCGGAAGAAAACAAGAAGATGACAGACAGTGGTACGGAACCACACGGAAAAGAAGCAGAAACATTAACATGGATGGACAGGATGAACAGGATGGAGGACAGGGAGCGTGGCAGAAGAATCACTGCGGCCTGCGGTGGTTTTGAGGCATAGCCGTACGGAGGATGGGAATGCAGTGAGCGGGAATCTGGGATTTGAGATTCGGGATCTCCGGCATAATGCTGATTCGACATGGTGAACAGGAGGATTCAGAAGACGAGAGATTTCCAGTGCTTCTTTCTCTGTGTCCCTCTGTGCCCTCCGTGGTTCAACCTTCCTGGCAAGAAACCATGTCGCACACTGAAATTGACGCCCCCAAGACAAGGCAAACGGACTCGGCGTTGTTTTATTGCGCGGCGGGTATTGCCGGGGGCGCACCTGTCACCAGCGCAAGATTGTCCCTGGCGGCGGTAAGGCTGGGGTCGAGTTCGAGGGCGCGGCGGTATTGGGCGGACGCCTCTTCGTTGCGGCCCGACACGGCGCAGATATTTCCCAGCACAAGGGCCGCCTCGGCGCTCTTCGGGGATAGTTCCACGGCCGCGCGGGCATCTTTTTCGGCATCCCCGGTGCGGCCGAGTTTCAGCAGGAGATTGGCGCGGTTTATCCGCGCGGCCGGGAAATTGGGCGCGGTTTCGAGCGCCCTGCCGTACCAGGAGAGGGCATGCTCCGTGTCGCCCTTCTGGTCGAAACGCCAGCCCAGGCCGTTTATCAGTTCGGCGTTTCCGGGTTCGAGGGCGACGCCTTCCTCATAGACAGCGACGCCCTCGTCAAAGCGGCCCGCGTCCATGAACAGGTTTCCCAGGTTGGCGCGTGCGAGGGTGTAGTTCGGCGCGTGTTCAAGCGCGCTGCGGTAGGCCTTTTCCGCTTCGGCGGCATTGCCCTGCTGCGCCAGCAGCAGGCCCAGGTTGTTCCATGCGCGCACGTCTTTTGGGCAGAGGGCAAGCGCTTTGCGGTAGGCGGCCGTCGCCTCTTCGGTGCGGCCCGCGGCCGCCAGATGCCGTCCGAGATTGAACAGAATCTCCGGCGATTCGGGCACGTCCTGCGCGGCCTGTTCGTATTCGCGGATGGCACCGGCGACATCGCCCTGTTTCGCGAAGAGTTCGGCAAGATTGGTGCGGGCAAGGGCAAACGCCGGGCGGACCTCCAGCGCGCGCCGGTACAGGTCGGCCGCGCCCGCCGCATCTCCCGCCTGTTCCAGCAAGAACCCGAGGTCATTGAGGGGACGGGGATCTTTGGGGTTGAGGCGCAGCGCCTCTTCAAAGGCCGCCCTGGCCTCGGCCGTCTTGCCGTCCGCGGCCTCGGCCGCGCCGATGTAGAACCACAGATCCTCACGATAGGGCGCGGGCTGCATGGCGGGGTCGGGGCTCAGCGCCGCGCGCAGCAACCGCGCGGCCAGCGCGTTGCGGCCCTTGGCGGCAAAGGCGTGGCCCAGCCGGAAGGGCATGTAGTACGAGTAATCGAGGCCCAGCATGACCCCGGCTTCTTCAGCGGCCTTGTCCACCTCGCCCACGGCGATCCATGAGTCGGCACGGTCATAGTGCCAGCGCGCCCTGTCGGGCTGGTAGGGGACCCAGTCCACCGCGGCCAGCCCCACCAGCGCCGCCGCCAGCAGCACGCCGCCTCCCGCAGTCGCCCAACGCCGGGCAACGGCCCACGCGGCGATTCGATAAAGGCCGTAGCCGCCGAACAGGAGCATGAGCGGCACGATGGGATGGCGCGCGCGAGCGTTGACGAAGAAGGGAATGAAGGACGCATAGTAGACCACTATGAACAGCAGGAGGAGCGCCGTCATCTGTCCGGGTCCCGGCGCGGCGGAGCCTGCACCGCGCCCGTCCAGCAACCGTCCGCGCCGCGCGTCGTTGGCGAGGATCAGCAGGCCCGCGCAAAACAGTCCCATGAACAGCGGAAAACCGGGCATGTAACGGAGCGGCGGATAATGGTCCTTCTCGCACTGGACCACCTTGTTCTCCGTGATCTCCCAGGGCGACCAGAACAGGACGGCCTTCTTGAGCGCCAGGTTGAAGGTGCGGAGTTTGTGGGCCATCGCATAGTCGAGGCCCTTCTGGAAGAAGATCTTGGACGCCTCCGAATCGGTGAGGTTCTCGTTGCCCACCTCTTTACCCAGGCCGCGCACGATGTTGCTGTAGACCCAAACCGAAAACTGGCCCGTGCCTTCCAACCTCTGCAGATAGGGTGTCCACGAGGTGACACCATCCGAGTCCTCCCCGTTGCCGATAAGGAAGTTCTCGCCGAAATAGGTGGATACCGGAACGAATTCGCCGGACACGGCGTAATTGCGGACGGTGACAGGGGCAATGATTAGAAACGCGGCAAACAGGCCGATCCACCCGCCGGGCACGCGCCGCAAGCTGCCCGCGCGCCACGCCGCATGGAGCATCCACGCCGCCATGAACGGGCCGAACAGCAGAATGTTGGGCCGCATGACGGCATACACACCCGTGAGCAGCCCGGCCGTCAATGCCCAGCGGAACTTGAAGGAAGTGGCCCAGAAGCGCAGCGACCACAGCAGGCACGGCACCAGTATCACGAACATGGCGGGGTCGTTGACCTCGCCCTCGTAGTAGATGAACCCCCAGTAGCCCGCCATCAGCGCCGCCGCGGCCATGCCCACCCACCGGTGGTACACCGCCCTGCCGAAGAGGTACATCAGCACGATGCTGAACAGGCCAAGCAGCATGTTGAACGCGCGCGGCGCCAGATAACTGCCGCCTGTGAAGAAATAGATGCCTGCCAGCAGGCAGGGATAGCCCGGCGGACGGTAATAGGGTGTCGTGGTGATCTTGGGATCGTTGCGCCCCTCGGGCACGGTCCAGTCGCCGCTGACCATGGCGCGCGCCTGATAGTCCTGCACCTCCAGGTCCTGGCGCAGTGCGCGGAAGTCCGGTGCATGCACCACTTCCGTCAGGTACCACACGCGCAGCAGCGCCGCCACTGCCAGCAGCACGCCCAGCCAGAACCACTCGCTGCGCCAAAACAGGCGGCGGTCCGGTCCGGGTGTGCCCGTCGGCTGCGAAGAGGTGCCGGAAGCGGGGGCTTCCTGATTATTGCAGTCGTCGGTCAAGCGTCGAGCCTCGGCGTTGTGTCACCATTTGTTCCATCCGCTGGCAACAGGATAAAGACATATGGTGTTGCGCCGCAACCCGAACCGGCGATGTTATCCCAGACAGCACTGCATGCTTGGGCGTTCTGCTTCGATTCAAGGGACGAAAAGGACCCAAAGGACGGAAGGGACGGGGCAAGCCCGCAATTTCGTGCCGTTAACCAACCCCCTCCTTCGCGTTTCGTCCCTTTGGCTTGCGCGAGCCGCGGATATGCGTGCGGCGGTGGGCGAAAACCTTCCCGCAGTTGCAGACAAGGCACAT
>CALDSM010000770.1 GCA_937923585.1 uncultured bacterium | reverse complement strand
CCGTCTCCTCGGTCACGTCCATGCGGTCGGCCATCATGGCCACCTCAATGGCGACGCGCTCCTCCTTGACGTTCGCGTCCGCGGTGAGTTCACGGACCCGCTCCGTCAGCCGCTGCCGGTACAGTTCCGAAATCTCGGGGAACCGCGCCTCCACGCGGACCACGGCCGCCGCAATGGCGTCCAGCCGCGCGGCCATGTCGCGGAGCAGCGCCGCGCCCTCGTTCTCGCGAGCCTGGTTGAACGCCCGCAGCGCCTCGCCAAGGGCCGCTTCCAGCATCGCCTGCACCGCTTCAATGTCCTGCGCCGTGTCCTCATGAATGAACACGCCGTCCAGCATCACCAGCCGGTCCACCGAGAGTTCCTCGGAGGTGTTCAGTATCTCGGCCAGACGGCGCGACGCATCCACATAATGTGCGGCGACATCCTCGTCAAGGCGGATGCGCACCCGCCCCATCGGCCCATATTCGCGGCGCACCGAAATGTTGACCTTGCCGCGGGTGGTCTCCTGTTTGACCAGTTCGCGCAGCGGTGCCTCCAGGGGCGTCCAGGCCGGCGGCAGGCGAAAGGAGCTTTCGAGAAAGCGATGATTGACCGCGCTGACTTCCACGGTAATCTGTTCATCCGCATAAGCGGTTATCGCCCGGCCAAAACCGGTCATACTGCGGGCCATCATGGATACCTCTTGGAAATGGACAAAAATACAGGGAACTTAGTATACCGCATTGCCGTTAATACGCGCAACCTTTTGCCGTTTATGGGTTTATGGGAGTTCTTGCGTTCTGTTCTCTTCCACGTCGCCTTGATATTCCGAACAATCTGTTCCAAGATTCTGTCGCTAATGTGGCCAGAGGGCATCCCTTGAAAACCGGCTATAGATGCGCCTCCCCCCGTTTCTTGAGATGCACCACCCACCCGAAGGAGATCTCGTCTGGCAAAAAAGACCCTTGCGAATTGGAACCGGTGGTATCAAACTGCAAGGGAATTCTCCCTGTCTCATACAGGCGTTGCAGCAGAACCTTGGGGAATCAGGGGATAATCTTCACCAGTTCCGCCACCCGGTCCCGAAGATAGGGCAGCACCTCATCGTCGAACCAGGGATTGCGCTTGAGCCAGGCGTTGTTGCGAAATGAGGGATGCGGCAGCGGCAGATAGTCCGGCAGATATGCACGCCAGTTGCGGACCGTCTCGGTCAGGTTTGCGCCGACGCGCTTGCCGAGGTAATGGGCCTGCGAATAGCCGCCGACGAGCAGGATGAGTTCCAGCCGCGGAAGCAGCGGTACCAGCCGCGGATGCCACAGCGGCGCGCAAGCGCGACAGGGCGGCGCATCGCCGCCGTGGGCGTCCCTGCCGGGATAGCACAGGCCCATGGGGATGATGGCAATCCGCGATTCATCGTAAAAGGTGTCGCGGTCCAGACCCATCCACAGCCGCAGGCGGTCACCGCTGGGGTCGTTCCACGGGATGCCGGTCTCATGCACGCGCGTGCCCGGCGCCTGGCCGACAATCAGCAGCCGCGACGTGACGCTGGCGCGCAGCACCGGACGCGGACCGAGCGGCAGCACGTCCACGCAGTGCATGCAGGCGCGCGCCGCCAGCAGCGTCTCGTCAAGCGCCGCTTCGGAGTGCTGGGCACGGTTGTTTTCAAACGGCAGTTTCACCGTATTGTTCTCACATTTCTGTCCTATTTTTTGTGTTCTATGCGTTCTTTGTGGTTAGTTGCCCTCAGCCCTTGAGCTGCAAATATCGCAAATAAACTGCGGGCTATTCGGCGCAGTCGCGGCAGCGGCCGTGCAAAACGATGTCGTGCCGCTCCATCCGAAAGCCGGGCGGCAGCAGCGCGCTGATCTGTCCCGGACAGCCGGGGATCACGTAGACCCGGCCGCAGCCGCCGCAGTAAAAGTAGTGGTGGTGCGTACCGCCGGTCGCCTCGTAGTGGGTGCCCACGCCGGGAATGTCCACGGCGGTCACAAAGCCCTCTTCGATGAAACGGCTGATGGCGCGGTAGACCGTGGCGATGCCGATGCGCGGCTGAATTTTAAGCGCCAGCTCGTGCGCCTCGCGGGGAGACAGGGGACGCCGCGCATCCTCAAAGACGGTGCGGATAATCTCGCCCTGCACGGTCTTGCGCATGGGAACCGGCCCGGACACGGCCCGTAGTTTGGGTACGGCATCCACCGAGGGCTAGTTGACCTCGACGCCCACCTTGGCCAGGGCGCGGCGAAGGTCGTCGGGGGTGAACGGCTTCTGGACGAGCATGACGGCGCCCAGTTCGATGACGCGGTTGGCGACATCCCCCTCGTAGTAGCCGGTCATGGCAATCACATGCGCAGACGAGGACTCGGGGTTGCTCTTGATGCGGCGGCAGACTTCAAAGCCGTCTATGCCGGGCAGGCGCAGGTCCAGGAAGATGATGTCGGGCCGGAACGTGGCCACTTGATGGCCCGCGTCAAAACCGTCCGTGGCAACCTCAATCTGGAACGGCGTCGTGGCGCGTTCGAGGAAGCGGCGGATGACGGACAGCACGGCCTTTTCGTCGTCCACCACCAGAATCTTCACACCCGAGTTGTCCAAGTCCTCGTGCATGGGAATGCTGTTCTCGCGCAGGAAACGGACCAGATCCTCGCGGCGTATGCGGCGGTGACCGCCGGGGGTTTTGAACACACGGATGCGGCCGGCCTCGGCCCATTTCCGAATGGTGTCGGCGGTGACATGGCAGTACTTGGCGACCTGGGACGTGCTGAAAGACTGCTTCGATTCCATATTATTACACCTTGCTTGGATTACTGGGTTTTCTTGAATCCCATGGGCATATAATACCGGGCTTCGCCATGTTTTTCAACCTTTAGGG
Source organism: uncultured bacterium (assembly GCA_937923585.1). Lineage (GTDB taxonomy): Bacteria > Hydrogenedentota > Hydrogenedentia > Hydrogenedentales > CAITNO01 > CAITNO01. The sequence continues at coordinate 11,927 of CALDSM010000770.1, read as the reverse complement.
GGTTGGTTGGAGTGAACACCACAATAGTGCCAAAAAGTGGTACGCTGAAGAAAACGTTCCGCGATGTTCCCAAAAAAAAGAAGCGCGGCGCGAAACGCATTCCAAGGAACCGTCTCACGCCGCGATAATCGCTGGAGCCGGAACCGGGAATCGAACCCGGGACCTCGTCATTACGAGTGACGCGCTCTACCAACTGAGCTATTCCGGCTTAAACAGGCAAAAAGAATGGTGCCGAAGGGCGGAGTTGAACCGCCGACACGCGGATTTTCAGTCCGCTGCTCTACCAACTGAGCTACCTCGGCACGACGTGCATATAATACGACATTCAATGATCCGTGTCAAGTTTGCGCATCGCGTTCTTGTGCATAAGAATCTCGTCAGGTTTCGGGAATTCAAAAGACGCTCTTTCTCTTCCTCCCATATTTGCGGGCCGGAACCGGCGCGAAAAGAATCTCACTGCACACCGCTGGCCTGCGGCGCTGCGGCCACGCGCGCCGTTCAGCGCCGGAGTCAATCTTTCCGGCAGACCTGTCCGCCCGTCGCAGCGCTTTGGAAACTGCTGCGGCCGACGCGCATGGCTGCCGGTCCAGCGCGGGAAAAAGCGGGCTGGGCAACGACGATTTGACCGCACGGCAGAAAAGGGGGACAATTCGCCGGAACAGTCGAGGGACCAAATTCACCGGAATGCGGCGAGTGCCTTCACGGGCAGGGTCCGCCAACACGAAAGGATATTGCAGCAATGGCAAGAGGCGTCAGCAAGGATGCGTTGGGGGTGGAGGTGGCGAAAGAGTACACGGGCAAGAAGTTTCGCCTGGCCTATATCGGCTGCGGCGGCATCGCGCATGTGCATATGGACGCGCTCACGGGCCTGCCCGATGTGGAGGTGGTGGCCGGCGTGGACAACCGGGGGGACCATCTTAAAGTGTGGGGTGAGAAGTGGGGTATCACGAAGCTGTACAAAGACTGGAACAAGATGCTGAAGGAGGTGCAGCCGGACGGGGTGGCGGTGTGCACGCCGAACGGGGTACACATGGCGCCGACGATTGACGCACTCAAGGCCGGCGCGCATGTCATCTGCGAGAAGCCCATGGCGATGAGCGCGACCGAGTGCGAGAAAATGATCGCCGCGGCCAAGAAGGCGGATCGCAAACTTATGATAGGCTTCCAGTACCGCTACCACCCCAACACGCAATTCCTCAAGCGTGCGGCGGACGCGGGCGAGTTCGGCGACATCATGTTCATGAAGTGCCAGGCGCTGCGCCGACGCGGCATTCCGAACTGGGGCGTGTTTGGCCAGAAGAAACTGCAGGGCGGCGGGCCGATGATTGACATCGGCGTTCACTGCATCGAGATGGCGCACTACCTCATGGGCTCGCCCAAACCCGTGGCGGCGTCGGGCAACATCTGGACCTATTTCGGCAACAAGCCGAGCAAGGTGGTGTGCCCCTGGCCCAACTGGGACCACAAGACCTACACGGTGGAAGACCTCGCCATCGGACAGGTCCGCTTTGACACCGGCGCGCTGCTCCAGATTGAGGCCAGTTTCGTGGCGCACATCGAGAAGGACACGTGGAACTTCAGTTTCATGGGCACCAAGGGCGGCGGCAACTTTGATCCGCCCGCGATCTTCACGGACCGCGCCGGCACAATGCTTGACTGCAAGCCCAATTTTGTCGGCAACGAAGACTCCTACGAATACCTGTTCGAACTGAAACTGCGCAACTGGGTAGACGCCTGCACCAAGGGCACTCCGTCCGAGGCGCCCGGAGAGGCAGGCCTGGCCGTGCAAAAGATGCTCGACGGCGTGTACCGTTCGGCGGCGGCGGGAAAAGAAGTCACAATCAAGTAGCATACTTGCCGATGCGGCACGGCCATGCGGGACGCCGCCCGGGCGATTCGGGCGGCGTCTTCTGTTTCTTTTGCAGTGGCGGCAGGGCCAAGGGGCAATTGCGGGACAGGGTATGGTATTATTTCGCACGCAGAAATATTACCGTTCCCGGCAACAGTTCCTGGGATTCAACACGCATGCACATACCCGATGGTTTTCTGAGCGCGCCGGTGGCGGCGGCGGGGTACGCCGCGTCCGCAGCCGTGGTCGCGCTGGCGTTCAAACGCTCCAAACAAACGCTTGAAGAGCGGCAGGTGCCGCTGCTGGGCGTAACGACCGCCTTTGTGTTCGCCGCCCAGATGCTCAATTTTCCCGTGGCCATGGGCACGAGCGGCCATTTCCTGGGTGCGGCGCTGGCGGCGGTGCTGCTGCGCCCGCTGAACGGATGTCTGGTGTTTGCGACCGTGCTGGTTGTCCAGTGCCTGCTCTTCGCCGACGGCGGTCTGACCGCACTCGGCGCCAACATGTTCAACATGGGTGTTGTGGGCGTTCTCGGCGGATATGCCGCATTCCGGTTTGTTGCGGTCATGCTGCCCCATTCGCGCCGCAATTTCCTGTTCGCCGCCGCACTGGGCTCCTGGTTATCCGTGGTGGCCTCCGCCTCGGCCTGCGCTGTCGAATTGGCCGTTTCGGGCACGGTCCCGCTGGGTCTGGTCCTGCCCGCGATGGTCGCGGTGCATGCCGTGATTGGCGTTGGCGAGGCGCTCATCACCGTGGCCACGCTGTCGGTCATCCTCGCCGCACGCCCCGACGTGGTGGGCGAATGGCACGGAACCCCCGCTGCGCTGGCTTCAGGGGAATCGCCGTCATGAACCGGCAGGTCTGGATTTTCGCAGTGCTGGGACTTCTTGTGGCGCTGGCCCTGGCCGTGTTCGTCGCGCCCCACGCATCCTCCGCGCCCGACGGACTGGAACGCGTGGCCGCAGACAAGGGCTTCCTTGAGAAGGGCGAGCAACGCCCGCTCTGGCAGTACGCACTCATGCCCGACTACCTGGTGCAAGGACTGGGTAACGGCCCCATGGCCACTGCCGCGGCCGGATTTGCCGGCACCCTTTGCGCCTTCATTTTCGGCTGCGTCCTGGCCCGCCTGTCAAGGCGCCGCAAATCGGAAGCACCCGCCACTCCCGCAGATGCGGAAGCGTCCCTGCAGGCTTCTTCGCGGGGTGTCGGCGGCCAGTCGCACGAAGGCACGGGCAAATGAGCGTCCAGCGCCGTCACATTCTCCCCCGCCTCGACCCGCGCGCCAAACTCATCGCCATGATTGCTGCGCTGGTCATCTGCGTCTCCACTCCCGCCACACATTATGCCGCATTCGCCGCCTACTTCGCCGTGCTCATCGCCGCGCTGGCGATTTTCCAGGTCCCTGCGCGCGTGGTGGTACTCCGGTTGCTGGCCGTGCTGCCCATGGTGCTCCTGTGCGCCGCATTCATTCCGTTCCTGCGCCATGACACTGTCAGCGGCGGCTACAGCCTCGGCATCGGCGGCCTGCACCTGTCCCATTCCGGGCTGCTGGTGCTGTGGAACATCGCGGCCAAGGCCGCACTGGGCGTCGGGTTAATCACCCTGCTCACCGAAACCACCCCTTTTCCGATGCTGCTGCGCGGACTTGAGCAGCTTCACTGCCCGCGGCTCGGCATTCTGCTACTGGGCTTCTGCCACCGGTTTCTGTTTGTCCTGCGCGATGAGGCGCTGCGCATGAAGCGCGCGGCCGATGCGCGCGGCTTCCGGGGACGCTGGATCTGGCATGCGCCCGTCATCGGCCGCATGATCGGTTCGCTGTTCCTGCGCGGATACGAGCGCGGTGAGCGCGTCTATCTTGCCATGGCCTCGCGCGGCTTCAGCGGCGCGCTGCCCGTCGTGGAAACAGCCCCCGCGCTGGCCCGGGCCGATCATATCTTCCTTGGCTGCACGCTTGCCGTCTTTCTGGCGCTGCGGATTGCACTTCCATGACCCCTGCGCCTGCCGTCGAAATGGTGGATCTCCATTACAATTACCCGGACGGTACCGCCGCATTGAACGCTATCAGCCTGGTGTTCCGGGAAGGCGAACGGGTGGGTATTATCGGCGCCAACGGTGCGGGCAAGTCCACCCTCCTGCTGCATCTCAACGGGATTTTGCGCGGCATGGGGACCGTGCGCGTGTTCGGCAGGGTGCTGGACAACGGCAGTCTGCCCGGCATACGCGCGAAGGTGGGCATGGTCTTTCAGAATCCCGACGACCAACTGTTCTGCCCCACCATATGCGAGGATGTCGCCTTTGGCCCGCGCAACATGGGCCTGCCCAAGGCGGAAATCCGGCAGCGGGTGGACCGCGCGCTGGAAACCGTCGGCATCGCCCGCCTGAAAGGCAAGAGCCCCTTTCACCTCAGCATTGGCCAAAAGAAGCGCGCCGCCCTGGCCACGGTGCTGTCCATGGATGCCCGTATACTCGCCCTCGACGAACCCACCAGCAACCTTGACCCCCGTGGACGCCGAGAATTAATCGCCCTGCTTCAGGCTCTCACCTGCACCCAGATCATCGCCACCCATGACTTCGATCTGGTCCGCCATCTTTGCACGCGCGTCATCCTGCTCGACGCTGGAAGAATCATCGCCGACGCCGATCCCCAGTCGCTGCTCGACGACCCTGCGCTGCTCGAAGTCCACGGCATGTAATCTCCCGGCCGCCTGCACCGCCCGTGCCTCCCGTTCCTGTCACCACTCCTGCAATGCCGTGCCCGCCGCCTGCTGCACGTTCGGCCTCGGGTAGTTTTCCAGGACCCACTCCAGATACTGCCTTGCCGCCGGGGTGTGAATCTCATTCGCAGTCTGCACCGCACCGCTCAGGTCTTCCTGCATAATCCGCTCGTCATGAAGCAGTTCCATCGAGCGCCGGTCACCGTGTACCAGCGCGAGAATGGCCAGCACCTCCGCACGTTCCGGCGCAGCCTCGCGGTGCGTGTCCAGATCCCGGTCAGCCTGTTCCACTATTTGCGCGATATGGGGCCGCACCTCGCGCGTCGGCAACGCCGCGACCTGCGTCTCGATCAGGTCATAGGGATAATCGAGTTCGGTCACATCGGGTGCGTTCAACCGGAGTATAGCGGCCAGCGCCGCCCCATCCTGGATGTGCGACAACACGCTGAGGGCCAGTTCCCGCTCCTCCATGGACCGCCGGTCGTTCCCCACCAGCGACGCGAGGAACTGCATGCCCGGCGCGCCCGTGCGCGACATGTCGGCCATGAGGCTCATGGTCTCGTCCAGCCCGCCGAACAGGCCCGCGTCCTTCCGTTGCTTCCAACGCGCATAGGCCCGGTCCCAGAGCGACTGGATGCGCGTCGGGGCTGGATTGGCGCCGGGCGCTTCGCCCTGCCTGTCCACCATCTGCTTCAGCGCCTGCCGAAACGCCACCCGCAGCCGTTCATTCTCATCCGAGGGCGGCTTCTCGTCGGGAACAAGGGACGTGTCTTCGGTTCGCTCTGACGCTTTCTGTTCTCGTGCCGGCATGGTTGTGGGGGTGGCTCTTGCCGGAACCACTGCCGCCTGTGGTGCCGTCGTTTGTGGCAGATACCATGCCGTGCCCACGCCCAGCCCAAAAGCGGCCAACACGGAAAAAAACCACAGCATCCCTCTCAGCAAGAAGCGTCTCTTCTCCACCGTGATGCCCTTTCTCTCCCACCGCAAGGGGCGGCATTGACTACGGCCATTATACTGCATTGGCGGCATTTTGGCCGATTGGCAAGACGGGTGGGGCGACGGTAAATCCAAAACGGCGTCGCTGCCACCGCAGTCCGCATTAAGACCGCCGTGCTCCGGACCTCTGCCCGGTTTCATTTGCGGGCGGAGGATGAATCAGGTAGCATGTGCGGTGTTGAGGCGGCACGACCATTCATCCCAAAGCGGCTGGAAGCCGCTTCCACAGTAGACGCGGCATTCCTGCCGCGTTCCGGGCGTGAATGCAACCAAGCCACAGCGGCTGAAGCCGCTTCTACTTTGCGGAAAGGCGACACAAGCATGGCGGCAGTGGAATTCTGGCTGGACAAGATAAGCGGATGGGTGTGGGGACCGTGGCTGCTGGTGCTGCTCTTTGGCACGCACCTCTTCCTCACGGTGCGGCTGGGGTTCATCCAGCGGTTCACGCCCCGGGCCATCCGCATGTCCCTCCGGCGCTCGCGCGAGGGCGAGGGCGACATCAGCCATTTCGGCGCGCTGATGACGGCGCTGGCGGCCACCATCGGCACGGGCAACATCGTGGGCGTGGCCACCGCGGTGGCATTGGGCGGGCCGGGCGCGGTGCTGTGGATGTGGCTGACCGGCGTGTTCGGCATCGCCACCAAGTACGCCGAGGCGGTGCTGTCGGTGCACTACCGGATCGTGACACCCGAGGGAAAAATGGCCGGCGGACCGATGTATGTGCTCGAACGGGGCATGAACATGAAGTGGCTGGGAATCGTGTTTGCGGCGCTGGCGTCGGTGGCGGCGTTCGGCATTGGGAACATGGTGCAGGCGAACTCGATCTCCGAACTGGCGCGCGAAACCTTCCATGTGCCCGCGGTGCTGACAGGGGTGGTGCTCGCGGCATGCACGGCGCTGGTGATTCTGGGGGGAATTCACTCCATCGCCCGCGTGTGCGAGATTCTGGTGCCGTTCATGGCCATCACCTATGTCCTTGGCTGCACGGTGCTGCTCGCGATGCACGCGGGCCAGGTGCCGGAAACGTTCCGGCTCATCCTGTCGTCGGCGTTCACGGGACAGGCAGCCGTGGGCGGGTTTGCCGGGGCGGGAATCATGATGGCCATGCGCTACGGCATCGCCCGGGGCCTGTTCTCAAATGAGTCGGGGCTGGGCAGCGCGCCCATTGTGGCCGCCGCCGCGCAGACAACCCATCCTGTGCGGCAGGCGCTGGTGTCCTCCACGGGCACGTTCTGGGACACGGTCGTCGTGTGCGCAATGACCGGGCTGGTGGTTGTCAACTCGGGCGATTGGCAGAACGGGCTGAACGGCGCGTCGCTGACCAAGGCCGCCTTCTCTGACGTGCCGGTCATCGGGCCGCTGGTGCTGACGCTGGGGCTGCTAACCTTCGTGTTTTCCACCATCCTCGGCTGGTGCTACTACGGCGAAAAATCTGTGGAATATTTGTTTGGTGTCCGGGCGATTGTGCCGTACCGCGTGCTGTGGGTCGTTGCGGTGTTTGTGGGGTCGGTGACCTCGCTCAAGGCCGTGTGGTCCTTCGCGGACATCGCCAACGGGCTCATGGCCATTCCGAATCTGATCTCGCTGATCGTGCTGAGTCCGGTGATCGTGGCGCTAACGCGGGAGCATCTGTGGGAGGGGGAGAAGGTCAAGAAACCGTAGGCCCGCATCAGTCCTGTGCGTTGCGGCGCTGCTCCTCGTCCCATGCCCGGACGGCCTGCATCACCTTATCCGAGGCGGAGGCGCTCTTGATCGCGTGGACGAGGCTCCTGTTTTGAACGGCGCGGCTTGCGAGGGCCAGCACCTGAAGCTGGGCGCTGGGTGAGGTGAGCGGAGTCAGGATCAGGAAGACCAGCTCGACAGGCTTCTGGGTTGCGACGTCCACAATCCCGGCGCGGGTCAACCCCAGCGCGACCCGTGGCGTGTCCATGCCCTCCATGCGCGCGTGCGGGAAGGCCACGCCCTCGTTGAAGAACGTGGAGCCCTGCTGTTCGCGCTCCCATATTCTGCGGGTTGCCTCCGCAAGCAGCCCCCTGTCCGCGTGCCTGAGCGCCGCGGTGGCCAATGTGTTCAGCACTTCCTCCTTGAGCACGGGCTCATCCCACAGGATGATGCGGTCGGGGTACAGCAGTTCGGCCAGTTGGGGCATGCTTGGCGCGGGTTCGGTGTCAATCTGCGGAGGTCGGACCGGGGACGCCGCTTCCAGCGCCACGGGCTCCCCTTTGGCGCCCAGCACGACCACGGTGATTCCGTCGTCGTTGCTCACCAGCCGGTCCACGACACTGTGCTGTCCGAGAAGCCTCTTCCGCAGCGGCAGCGGCGCGGGATGGCCCACGACGATGTGGCCGACGCGGTACTCGCGGGCGAAACGGAGAATCGTTTCCGCAACGTCCTCCCCTTTGTAGGTAAAGACCATCGCGCCAAGCTGCTTGGCGAGCGTCAGCGTGCCCGCGAGAATGCGCTGGGTGGCGGAGTCCACGGCGACAGGCTCCTCGGAGGGCGTCTGCACATAGAGCGCGTACCAGTTGCGGTTGAGCCGGCCTGCCAGACGGGACGCGTAGCGCAGCAGCATTTCGCTGTTGGGCCCGCGCGAACTGAGGCAGACCATCACCTGGTCGGCGGCGAGCGCCGCCTCCTCCGCCTCGGGCTCGCGGCGGCGCAGGTCAATTTGCGCGGCCAGCTCGCGCAGGGTGATTTCGCGAAGCTGTTCCAGGTTGGGCCGGACAAAGAAATTGCCCAGCGCCGTCTCCACGCGCTCCTTCGGATAAATCTTTCCCTCCTGCATGCGCCGCTGGAGATCCTCGGTGGACAGGTCAACGTTCACGATTTGGTCCGCACCGCCAAGCACACTGTCGGGGAGCCGCTCGCGCACCTTCACGGCGACAGCGGATTCTACCGTGTCGTAGAGGCTTTCCAGGTGCTGGATGTTGAGCGTGGAAATCACATGGATGCCCGCGTCGAGAATGTCCTGCACGTCCTCGTAACGTTTGGCGTTCCTGCCGCCGGGCACGTTGGTGTGGGCCAGTTCGTCAATCAGCACGACCTGGGGTTTGCGGGCAAGCACGGCGGACGTGTCCATTTCTTCCAGCGCCACGCCGCGGTACTCCTGCCGCATTCGCGGCACCACCTCCAAGCCTTCGACCAGCCTGGCCGTGTCCTCGCGCCCATGCGTTTCGACCAGGCCCACCACCACATCCACGCCGTCCGCCTTTAGTCGGTGCCCCTCCTGGAGCATCTGGCAGGTCTTTCCCACACCCGCGCAATAGCCCAGGTACACCTTGAGCCGTCCGCGCTGCGCGCGGCGGATCAGGTGCAGAAAGCTGTTGGCGCTGTCGTCGCTCATGGCATCAATGTCCGTCCCCGCCGAGGGCATCCATCGCGAGGTTCAGCCGCAGCACGTTCACCCGGGGCTCGCCCAGCACGCCAAAGGTGCGTCCCTGCGTGTGCTTGCGCACAAACTGCCCGACGGTGTCCGGCTCCCAGCCGCGCGCCCTGGCGACGCGAGCCGCCTGGAGCAGAGCGTTCTTCACGCTGATGTCGGGGTCAAGACCGCTGGCCGACGCCGTAACGGCGTCGGCGGGCACCGGCGTGTCCGGCGCAAGCCCGTTCTCCGTGCGATACTGTGCAACACGGGCCTGCACGGTTTCCACCAGCCCGCGCGAAGTGGGACCCAGATTGCTGCCGCCCGACGCGGCAGCATCGTAACCCGAGCCCGCCGCCGAGGGGCGGGGATGGAAATAGCGGCGTTCGGTGAAGGGTTGTCCCAGCAGCGACGAACCAAGAATGGACCCGCCGCCGGTTACAAGAGAACCGTTTGCCTGGCTGGGAAAGACTCCCTGCGCAACGGCGAGGACAGCAAATGGATAGGCGCCACACACTATCACAGCGAGCGCCAGCGTCACGGCGACGGCCGTTTTGAGCTCGACAGCAAGTTTCTTCACGGCACACACTCCTACACGAGATGCATCACACTGATGATGACGTCAATGATCTTGATTCCGACAAAGGGCGCCGCCACACCGCCCAGACCGTAAACCAGCAGGTTGCGCCGCAGCAGCACCACGGCCGGAAGCGGGCGGAACTCAACGCCGCGCAGCGCAAGCGGCACCAGGGCGATGATGACGAGCGCGTTGAAGACAACGGCACTCAGAATGGCGCTGGACGGGGAATGGAGGCGCATGACGTTCAGCGGGGCGACCATGGGAAACGCGCCGATCATCATGGCCGGAAGGATGGCGAAGTATTTGGCCACGTCATTGGCGATGCTGAACGTTGTCAGCGCGCCGCGCGTCATGAGCATCTGCTTGCCCGTCTCCACGATTTCGATCAACTTGGTAGGATTCGAGTCGAGGTCCACCATGTTGCCCGCCTCCTTGGCGGCCTGTGTGCCGGTGTTCATGGCCACGCCCACGTCGGCCTGGGCCAGCGCGGGCGCGTCGTTGGTCCCGTCGCCCGTCATGGCGACCAGGTGCCCGGCGGCCTGCTCGCGGCGGATAAGCGCCATCTTGTCCTCGGGCTTGGCCTCGGCGAGAGAATCGTCCACGCCCGCCTCGGCGGCAATGGCCGCGGCGGTCAACGGGTTGTCGCCGGTGATCATGACGGTCTTGATGCCCATGGCGCGGAAGCGCTCGAAGCGGTCGCGCAGGCCGCCCTTCACGATGTCCTTCAGGTAGATGACGCCGAGCGCGCGTTCCTGGTTCGCCACCACCAGCGGTGTGCCGCCCGCGCGCGACACGGCGCCGACCGCGTCGTCCACCTCCTTCGGAAACGAGCCGCCCACAAAAGCGCGCACCGCCTCGGCCGCGCCCTTGCGAATCTTGGTGCCGTCAATGTCCACGCCGCTCATGCGCGTCTGCGCGGTGAAGGCGATGAACTCGGCGTGCGGCATTTCGGTGATAAACCGCCCGCGCAGGCCGTACTGCTTGGCCAGCACCACGATGCTGCGCCCCTCGGGTGTCTCGTCGGCCAGCGAGGCAAGCTGCGCGGCATCGGCAAGCTCCTCGGGCGTAACGCCGGCCGCGGGGATGAACTGGGTCGCCTCGCGGTTGCCGAGCGTGATGGTGCCGGTCTTGTCGAGCAGCAGCACGTCCACGTCGCCGGCCGCCTCCACGGCGCGGCCGCTCATGGCGAGCACGTTCTTCTGCACGAGCCGGTCAATCCCCGCAATCCCGACGGCGCTGAGCAGGCCGCCGATGGTGGTGGGGATCAGGCACACCAGCAATGCCACGAGCACCGTTATGGAAAAGGACACGCCCGAGTGGGCGCCGAAGGGCCGAAGCGCCATGACAACCGTGAGGAAGATGATCGTCAGCGCCGAGAGCAGTATGGTCAGCGCGATCTCATTGGGCGTCTTCTGGCGCGCCGCGCCCTCGACGAGGCTTATCATGCGATCCAGGAAGCTCTCACCAGGGTTTGCCGTGGCGCGCACCTTAATCCAGTCCGACAGCACGCGCGTGCCGCCGGTCACCGCGCTGCGGTCTCCGCCCGCCTCGCGGATCACGGGGGCGGATTCGCCCGTGATCGCCGACTCGTCCACGGTGGCGACGCCCTCGACAATCTCGCCGTCGGCCGGGATGACTTCCCCCGCCGAGACCAGGAACAGGTCATTCTTGCGCAGTTGCTCCGCAGCCACCTTTTCAGGCGGGCCGTCGGCGCGCAGCCGGTTGGCCGCGGTCTGCGTGCGCGTCTTGCGCAGCGTGTCGGCCTGGGCCCTGCCGCGGCCCTCGGCAAGCGCCTCGGCAAAGTTGGCAAACAGCACGGTGAACCACAGCCAAAGCGATATCTGGAGGCCGAAGCCGAACGTCTCGCGTCCGGCGGACAGCAGCAGGCACAGGGTGGTGACCAGCGCGCCGGCCTCGGTCACAAACATGACCGGATTGCCCATCATGTGGACGGGGTTCAGTTTTCGGAACGACGCGGTTATGGCGTCCCCAATAATCTTGCGCTCGAAAATGGCGTGTTTCTTTGCAGCCATACCATGTAATCCTTCTCAGTACAGCGCCGAAGACCCGGTCATGATGAAATGCTCCACAATCGGACCCAGGGCCAGCGCGGGGAAGAACGTCAGCGCGCCCACGATCAGAATCGTCGCCACCAGCAGCACGGCGAAGGTGACCCCGTGTACGGGGAAACTGCCGCCGCTGACCGGGACGATCCTCTTTCGCGCGAGGCTGCCGGCCAGCGCCAGCACGGGCAGCAGCATGAGAAAGCGGCCGATGAGCATGGCCAACCCCAGCGTGGTGTTGTACCACGGCGTATTGGCGGTCAGCCCGGCAAAGGCGCTTCCGTTGTTTCCGGTGCAGGAGGAGAATGCGTACAGCATCAGATCGGAAGAGCGTCGTGTAGGGAAAGAGTGTAGATCTCGGTGG
>CALDSM010000769.1 GCA_937923585.1 uncultured bacterium | reverse complement strand
CGACCTTGAGCAGCACGTCGTTCTCTTCGCCAAACACGTACTGGAGCGACTGGTCCACCGAGGCCCAGTGATCCGGACCGCGCGGGAAACGGAGGTGCTGCTGCGCCATGTCGCGCAGCGTCGCGTCAATGCGTTCCATGGCCGAACGCGAAACCATGGACCATGCCCAGACGCCAAACGCCGCAAGCACCAGCCCCGACAGCAGCGTGGAAAGCGCTGCAATGCGCAGGCGGAAGGAGCGGGTGCGCAGCATGCCTCAGTCCTTCCGGATGCGGTAGCCGACGCCGCGCACTGTCTCGATGAGCGAATCCCCTTCCGCGGGGTCCAGCTTTCTGCGCAGGCGCTGGATGTGCACATCCACCAGGTTGGTGGTGGGATCGAAGTCGTAGCCCCAGACATGCTCGATAATCTGCGTGCGTGCGTACACCCGTCCGGGCGAGCGCAGCAGGTATTCGAGCAGCGCAAATTCGCGCACCGTCAAATGCACCGGCTCCCCGCCGCGGGTCACCTCGCGCGTGATCAGATTGACCGAAACATCGCCCGCGCGAAGCGTCGTCAGCTTCTCCCCCGAGGACCGCCGCATGACCGCATGAATGCGGGCGATTAGTTCCTCCACATAGAAGGTCTTGTTCAGGTAGTCGTCCGCGCCGAGATTCAGCCCCTCCAGGCGTTCATCCAGCGTGTTGCGCGCCGTCAGCAGAATCACGGGCACCGTTTTCCTCGCGTCACGCAGCCTTCGCAGAATGCTCAGCCCGTCGCGCCCCGGCAGCATGATGTCGAGCACGATCACATCGAAGGTCTGGTGCTCCGCAATGTCGCAACCCTCGTCCCCGCGGTTGCTCACCGTCACGTCAAACCCGGCTTCGCCAAGACCTTTCTTGACGAAGTCGGAAATGCGCGTCTCATCCTCGACCAGCAGCACTTTCATGGCCGCATTATAGCATCGCCCGCGCCGCGCCCTTCATTAAGTTTTCTTAATAAATCCGAACGGCTACTTCACGCTTCAAATAACCCCTGTTTATGCGGGTATTGTAACATGTCCCTTCATGGAAGTACACCCCGGTACACACTTTTTTGTGTACCGTACACACTTTCGATTTTGCTTGCCTATGGCGTAATCCTTTGCTACGCTATTTGTTGTAATTCTGAGATTCAATAGACCACAGGAGGGTACATGATGGACGTTGAGGCTATCGGCACAAAGGACCTGACAGGGCGACTCTTCGCCGACAAGCAAAAAACGGAAGTCACCGTCTACCGGGAAACCATGGTCAACGCGAAGACCGGAGGCCCTCTCGTGCATGAGGGATATAACGAACGGGACGCGCTGCGGGAGGGTATCGTCCAAGGGCGGGTGCTGGGAGAACTAGGTCAACGCTCCCTCCGCAGTGCTAAACACATCGGGCACGTGTTTGTGACACCCACCAAGAAGGGTGCGCGTCTCGTGCCCATGACCAATGACCAAGTCAGGATTATCGGTGCGCTCATTGGCACACTACGCGGCTCCGTGGGCGACCCGTCAGACATGGTAGCCAAGTGGGCCGAGGTCATGAACTCCCTTATGCACGCCGCCGGACCATTGCCGCTGGACTGGGGCAAGGATGACCTGTACGCCGCACTGGGCAAGTGGTGGAAAGAGAACCGGGACAAACACGTTGAATGGCTCACGCAGTCTTTACGGGCCGCTTTGAGCGCCATGGTGTGGGATGCCGCACAGGATGACATGCCCGAAGAGACGGCGACGCCAGAAAAGAACGCCGACGCGCAGAGATTCAACGCCAAGGATATGAGAGTCGCCAAGAAGGGGGGCGTATTCACCGCGACATTTGCAGGTAAGAGGCCATTTGTCTTCACATACGACACCCTTTCAATGGAAGAGTGTGCGGCATTACGGTCCGTGCTCGACTGCATTCTTGATGTGGGGGAATATCGCGTCGCTGATGGTTTTCCAGAAACCACGCTGGATTCCTATGCCCGCGATCTGAACGAGAAGTTTCGCAACACACTACCACTCAAACTCAAGGACCGCAAGGGACGCGCATTTAGACGAAAGGGACAATCCGTCGTGCCCATCTTTGAGATCTTCCATCCCCAAGATTCATCCCGCCCACGCACGGGAAGCACAGGGTATGATGACAGTCGGAACGACGCCGCAGTCAGAGCGCATGCGTTGGAATACGCAAGCAGAACGCGCACGAAGATGTAAAGATACCCGGTCTGACCTCCTATGACCTCCCGCCCCTTACAGAAAAGGGGCTTTTCATTGGGTTTTCCGCGTCGCATTCTGGGGGAAATGACCTCTGAATCCTTTGGCGTAGGCATACGCAATCAGGCGTTGCCGAAACAGAAAGGATTCACGCATGAGCGATTTGATGACACTTGAGCAAGCGGCACAGAAGGTGCCGGGAGGTGCGGTTAGTTCCGTCACAGTCTGGCGTTGGGCAACCTCCGGGATGAGGTCTAGGTCCGGCCAACTTGTGAAGCTGCGCACCGCCGCCGCCGGGAAACGGATGCTCGTATCCGAGGCGTGGCTTCGCGAATTCTTCGAGGCGCTTGGAGGTCAAGAACACCCCGCCAGCACGCCTGAATCCCCGACGTGCCACTGCCAGCAATGACCGCCAACCATTTGCAGATGTGCCGACGCGGCGAACACGCCGAGGCCGAGGCTTGCCGCCTGATTGGCGCGGTCTTAACCGCCGACGAGCGCGTGAGCGTCCCGGCCCTTGCCGTCCTGTGCCTGCTGCCAGCCGATTTGTCCGACATCGGCGGTCTGCCAGAACTGGCCTTGGAAATCATCCGCCGGGACCGTGTGAATACCGCCGAAGGCGTCGTGTTGTCCGCAATGGCCCGCGGGTTGGACGTGTGCGGGCTGGGCTTGGGGAGTTTTCTGGCCGGGAGTATGGACAACCCCTCATGTCAGCCCGACGAGGCCGTACAGTCCGTCGTGAACTTCTCAACCTACTGCGAACAGATCCGCGCCGCGGAGCGCCTGCGCACGTGGGCGTGGCAGGGTAAGAAACTGGCCCTTCCTGCATAACAAAAAAGCGCCCCGGCAATGTCTGCACCGACACCGGAGCGCATGAGGTCAACATGGATAGTCTACCACAACACAGACCCCAAAGCGCGGCGGTGAAAGCCGCTATCGTCCAAGTGAAGAACCCATTCGCGGGCATCGAGTGTGACGGCATGGAACCTACCGAGGCCACTGTAGAGGCCGCAGTAGAGGCCGCATTGTCAGACTGTGACCTTGAGGCCGCGCCAGTGCCGGTCCAGTCCGCACCTCCAAGCAAGCCCTTACTTGAGACCATACCCGGAAACTGGTTTGACTTGCCCGTACCGACGCGGGAATTCGTTTTCGAGGATCGCATCCCGCTGGATGTCGTGACTCTTCTGGCCGCGGCAGGGGGCACGGGCAAGTCAACACTTGCCCTTGAACTTGTCGCAACGGCGGCGACAGGCCGCGCCCTACTGCCCCATTTCAAGCCCACCGCCGGACCGTCCCGCGTTGCAGTGCTCAGTCTTGAGGATGACCAGTCCGAATTGCTGCGCCGTTTGAAACGGATTGCCAGAGCGTTCCGGTTGGACTATGACCGCACAGACCTTGACTTGCTGGCCGAGCACACACGCGTCTACTGCCCGCCCGCGTTCTGTGCGGTCACACAAGGACCAGGCGGGGCGCTCGTCGCATCGTCCGACCTTAGACGGTTGGCTGATGAACTGGCCGAGTTCAAGCCGCGGCTGGTCATCATGGACCCCCTGAGCGCACTACTCGGGGGGCTGGCGGAAGAGAATTCAAACGAAGTCGCGCAGCGCGTGACCGGCCTGCTCCGCGGCGCTTTGCCGCCCGACTCCGCGCTGCTACTTTGCGTCCATTGCGCGAAGATGGACCGAGCCACCGGGGCGACACCCCGAGGGGCCGGGGCATGGAGTGACGCTGCCAGACAAGTCCTGAGTATGCGCCCACCGGATGATCGGGAAACACACGTCCTTGGGGATGACGCGCTTCGCGCCGTCGCGTTGACCGTCGTGAAGTCGAACTACTCCGCGCTGACCGGCCCCATGTACTTGATGAAATCAGCCGAACCCGAAACCGCGGGGGTGCTTCGTGCGTTCGATTTTCGCACCTACGAGGCCGACGCCTATAGGGCAAAGAGCGCGGAAATGGCCGGGGCCGTGCTGGATGCCCTCAGAACGCACCCAGTGACCCTACAGGAAGCGCGGGGCTGTGTGTCAAGCACAGATGGGAAGGAGCGCGGCGAAGAGTTCAGGGGCCGTCTAGAGGCACGGCTAGGCCGGAAGGTGTCCAGAAACGACCTAGGAACATTTCTGCGCGACATGCAGGACCGGGGGGCCGTCACCGTCCAGCATGCCGGACAACGCAAGGTGCTGGTTCCCGTAATCGAGACGGAAGACCGTGTTGATGACCCCCTTTATGCCTAGGCCGTACAGGCCGTACACAGGCCGTACATACGGCCCATTCCTAGGCCGTACAGGCCGTACCCCTAAGGGGGGGGCCGTTCCATACGGCCTGACCCCTTGGAGGGGTACATACGGCCTACGGCATACGGGCTACCAAACCACAACCGCCCGCGCCGCGGGCAGATCGGAGTTGACCAGATGAAAACCGAAAACGTCGAAACACCCACCACTGCCTTGCAAGTGGCGTTGGCCCGTGCCCAATACGCCGACGCGCTGGCCCGCGACGGGGTGCCCCGCAATGCCGCCGAGCGTGAAGCCGCGTCATTGACACCCCGCGCCGTGCTGGCCGCCGCTGCGAGAATTAGAGAAGCCCGTCATGGCTGACACTAAGCCCAACAGCAGCGAAATCCCGAACC
>CALDSM010000768.1 GCA_937923585.1 uncultured bacterium | reverse complement strand
ACCACCGAGATCTACACTCTTTCCCTACACGACGCTCTTCCGATCTGAGAATGACAGCATGGGAAGTCGCATCAGGTCGCCCACGCTGTTGAAGGGCCGGTTGCGCACCTCGGCACGGCGCAACGTATAGGAAGAATCAACGAAGGAGCGTCCGCCGACAACCGGCGTCACCGAATCGCTCTCCACAAACTGGCGGCGCTTGCCGGTGCCGCCCGCGGGCGCATCCAGCGGGATAGTATTTGCAAGCCCTTCCGGATCCGTCCCATTGAGCACGCCGCCTGTATGCACCAGGTACGCCACCAAGTCGGCCGGATTGTCCCAAAGCCGCTGCTGCGTGTTCATGCGCAGCGGGCTGCCCGACATGGCGTGTCCGAAGAGCCGCGCGGCACCTGGCGGCACATCGCGGCGGCTCGGGCTGCTGGAGGCGTTGCGCTTGGTGCCATCCGGCAAGGGTTCCTCCACCGCCTCAAACGCGCTCAGGCTGTCCGACCAGTCGTCATAACTGCCGTCCGTGGCCTCCCACCGGTTCGACGTGCCGAACTTGTCACCCGCGTACAGCGGGTGCTTGCGTTCCAGCGAGCGGTAGAAATCCAGACCCATCTGGTTCGGAAGCCAGTACTGCGGACGGTTCCGGTCAAGACAGACACGATCAGCAACGGGAACGCTGCCTGTCGGTGCGACCCACTGATTATAGGCGGGAGTCGTGGGCGTGGCCGGCACATACACAAAACTGCGGTATCCCTCAACGTAATAAGGGCTCTCCTGGATGTCGTCCACGGCACGGTTGGTCACGTCCTGCTCGCGGTAGGTGACGCGGTCGGCGACCTTCCGCTCCGCCGGAGCACCGACATGCAGCGTCACTACCACGGCGTCACCGGCATTCCAGCGCCGTTCGCAGAAGGCCTTCCATTCGGGGGAGGTAGCCTGGGGCAGGGTCACCGGGTTCTCACGGAAGACCACCGGAGAGTCAATCGTCTTTACCTCTGCCGAGTAGGGAAGGGTGAAGACCAGGGGGTTGTAGGGGAACCCGTCCTCCGGTACCACCTGCGTGACGCCGTCCACTTGGTATAGGAGGTATTTGTTGTTCACAGCGTCGAAAAGCCTGTTGCGCAGTGCCTGCTCCCAGACCCGGTAACCGGTCACCGAGGGAGAGAATTGCAGGGGCAGATCCCCCTCTTCGTAGGAACCAGAGGCAAAGATGCGGGGGCGCATCAAATCCATCGGCTGCACCACCGGGATGGTGAATCGGCCTTCGTCAACCCCTTCGCTGTGCAGGGGATTACCGTTCTGATATATCCACTGCCAATTGCCGGTGGAAGGATTCTGAGCCCGGATCACCTGCTCCATGCCGTTTTCGTCGATACGTCCGTCCAGATTGTTATCCACCATGTCCTTGTCGAGTGTGCCGCGGACATAGTGAAGCAGCGAATTGGTCGAAAATCCAGCCGTGTTGATACCGTCTTTGGTCACATATCCGCCGTCACCGTCATTGTCGTGGCCGTCGTGCTCGGGATAGTCGGGAAGAATGCCGCCGCGCAGCACGAGCCGGGCAAGATACTGCAGGGTCTGCATCTTTGCCATCGTTACCGACCGCACGACCGGGCTGTACGGGGAGCCTTCCGCATTGACGTTGTCTTCGGTCCAAAGCTCTTTGCACTGCAACGGAACGATCCGGGCAAACGGCGGCACAACGCCATTGGCGTCGCCGTGGCATTTCGCCTCCGACGCCACCCCGTCGGT
This sequence comes from uncultured bacterium, assembly GCA_937923585.1. Classification (GTDB taxonomy): domain Bacteria; phylum Hydrogenedentota; class Hydrogenedentia; order Hydrogenedentales; family CAITNO01; genus CAITNO01. Next base: position 5,759 of record CALDSM010000768.1, on the reverse strand, counting down.
GTCCAAGTCCGCATGGTCGGCGTCGAAGACATAGTTTCCAGTCGCGTTGTAATACCCGTTTACAAAGGGCGCGGAAGTCACCCCGTCACCGTCGTTGTCAATGTAATCCGTCGGAGCGCCGTAGGCGGGGGTGTTGCGCTCGAAGACACTGGCCGTCACATCGTCCAACGGCCAATAGGGCGACACTTGGGGCGTCGGGGCGGTCGTCATGCCCCCCATCGGCGGCGCGGCAACATAGCCCTGCCCGGGACTGGCCGTGCCGGCGGCAAGGCCCATACCGTTCCGCGTGACCAGATTGTCGAGATTCTGATCCGGCGGGATCTGCGGCGGCGTTTGAAACCTGTCAAATTTGTCGAAGCCGAGCAGCAGATAGCCCTTCGGTGCGATCACCGTGCCCGCGGGAACCGTCCAGCGGCTCTTGAAGGGGTCGCGCATCGTCGGGTCTTCATCAATGCCCGCCGGATCGGGAATGCCCACCTCCAGCGTCCAGCCGCCCAGGTTGATCGCCTTGTCCGTCGTGTTCGCCAGTTCCACATACTCATGGTCCGGCTGCTGGCTGAAATCAAGGAAGTTGATTGCCAGACTGCGCGGATAGGGATTGCCCGTCGCGGGATTGATCACGGGATCTTTTGTTACGGGGTCCCTTAGAACCAGATTCTCAAGTTTGGGCTTAAGCCGGAATGCTATGCAAACGGTGTCATAGGGGGCCGTGGGATCGTTGGGCGGAACAATGACCGTGAGCGTGCGCGTGCCTGTCGGTTGGTCCGCACCGACGGGATTGAACGTGCCGAATGGCATGATCCCGTCGCGGAAATACGACTGCGACCAGCAATAGGGCGCATCAGGAAGGAGCGGGACCGTCGGGTTCAAGGGGTCGGGCTGTGGAGGAACGTAGAACAACTTCTGGAAGACGGCCACCCCGCCCACCAGATTATGAAGATTCGGGTAATCCGTCTCGTTCAGAGGCGCACCGGGATCTCTGGCCGGAGCAAAAACCCAACCCGTCGGCTCGCCTGACCCCAGGTTTCGTCTGATGTCAGTCGCTATGAAATCAGGCTGGTCCACCGTCTGCCAATAGCGGTCAAAATAGTCCGCCCGCAACTTGTTCTGTTCGTATAGTTGTGCGGCATAGTTGGGATCGGCGGAATTCAAAGGAATGCCGTCAATGAAGGCAATGTCAGCGGCGATGGACGGCACACCCCCGGTGGGAGTATAGGCAAACATGGAATTCGTGTACTTGATGGAATACTGAAGCTGATCCGTGTCATCAACAGTCATCACCCCGGTAACGGGGTCAGCCACGTTGATTGTCAGATAGTAGCGTCCTGGCGGCAATCCTTGCGGGTATCCGTCCTTCGTTGTTCTGATGCGAAACTCGATGATGTCGTCGTTAATATTCTTCTCCAACTGCAACGTGAGGTCGGCGGTTTCCGAAACCCACGTGCCTGTGGCGGGGTCGGTGGTGTAGACCATCGCCGTCTCGTCGCCAAGGACATAGGGATACTGCGATGCCGTCCCTCCCGCTGCCGGCGCGGTGTCGTATGGGGATCGCATCTTCCATTGCGTTGTCGCGGGGGGAAACTCCGTGATCGTCTCCATGTCAAACGACGGCATGCCCACGTATGGCGTGGGATTGAGATTATTGTACGGGAGGGCCGCCTGTGCGCCCGCCGTCCCGTCCTGGGCCACCATAATCACCGGAAACCGCCGCACGCCCAGGTCAGGGGAATCGCTGGACAGGTCGTACATGATGTGCGTGACGGCCTCGGCCTCGACGCGCCGGACGGGCCGGACCATCATCTCGTTGATGCGAATCGCATCCACGCCCGCAGCGGCGTAGCTGATGGTGCGGTCCTCGCGGTCCGTCTGCACATCCTCATTGCCGTCCGACATATTGGTCACGTTTTGCCACCACTGGTCCGGGGCAATCACGCGGGTGCTGGCCATCGTGGGGCCAAGGGCGTTGATGATCATGTCCTGGAGGTCGCCCACGGGAAAGGCGTCCTTCCGGTCGGTGCGCTCGCGCTCGTTGAGCGCCTCAGCGGGCGGGTTCAGCGGGCGGGCAAGCCACCTGTTCACAGGCAGCGTGTAGTAGGACTCATAGGCGGCGTCCACCTGCTTGTCCATGACGAGCATGGAGCGGACACAGTCCGCGTCGCGGCTGTCGGCAATGTTGACCGCCACCTGCATGGCCTGCAGCACCGGATCGGCGTCAAACTTGGGCGGCACGAAGCCGCCAGTCGCCGGATCATCCGTCCGGTCAAAGATGGCCCCGGAAAACGAGGTGTCGGCCTGGCGCAGCCCCTCGGCAAAATCCAGCCGCAGGTCGGCGTCATACTTGGGAAGGCCTATCTTGAAGGGCTGGTCCGCGTCGGTAAAATACTGGTCCGTGGCGGGCTTGATGCCGCCCCGGAGGAGCATCCCGGCGGCCAACTGGCCCGGCGGCGCCAGGTTGGGATCAATTTTGCTGACGCCCTTCCAGCCGGCGGCCGTTTCAAGGTAGTTGACGTTGCGCGAGTCGCTGTTGGCGGTGACGACATTCTTGTTCTTGGGCCAGGTCAGCGGGCCGAGGATTTTGCCGCCGTCGTTTTCGACCGCCTTCAGCAGCTCGTAGCTGTTGGCCAGCAGCCGGTCGCCCCCTTCGCCGATCTCGTCGGCCACCAGGTCGCTGTTGTTGTCCGTCTTGTCGGTCTCGGCAAAGGCATTGCGCAGCGGCGCCGACGGCTGCAGTTCGCCCGGCTCGTCCATGCCCTCCAGCATGCCCAGCAGGTTGTAATAGGCCTTGAATCCAAGGTCAATGTTTGGGTCAGGTCCGGGGTTGCGGACATTGCCCATCCTGGGGCCGCGAACTGCGTCGGCCACTTCCGCATAGGGAACCTTGTCCGGGCTGGAGCCTTGCAGCTCTCTGACGGCCACCTGTCTCTGCGCGGCCGTCAGGGTGGTCAGGTCCAGCCCGGCCAGCACACTCTCCGCGAGCGGCCCCAGCGGCGGCACCCACAGGCCCTGGTCGGGATGCGGCGTGCCCGCGTCGGCGCGGCCGTTGAAGGCGAGCAGCAGCGCGTTCATGTTGTCATCCACCCGCCCGTAGCCCGCAAGGCTGATATCGTAAGTGTATGGCTGGAGCGGCGGCTCAATCAGCGGCGTGTCGCCGCTCTTGACCGGCAACGGGCCGAAGTTCCACTTCGATCCGGTGGGCGGGTCGGTCATCCAGCCCGCGCCCGCAAGCATGCCCCAGAGATTCGAGGCGCGTTTCACGCCCATGTCGGGCAACGCGCGGGTCTCGTACTCGTAGGTGGACACGCCCTGGTTGAACGCGCGCATGATGTGCCGGCCGTCGCCCGCGATGTTGTCCCGGTAGACGTGGCCGCCCGCCGCGTTCATGTTCACCTTGGACGACTCGTCTGCCACGTGGATCGCCGCGCGGCCGATGATGTCGCACACCGGCTCGCCCGTCAGCGAGATGACCACGGGCAAATTCCCCGCCGCCTGCGCGTTCTTCAGCCAATCGGGCGCGTTGGCCGACACCGTCACGCCCGGCAGGATCTGCCGCCACTTGATGACCTTGTTCGAGTATTTCAGGCGCGCATTCGCGGTGTCTTTCGGATTGCCAAAGCCGGCGGCGAGCGCGGCCGCTTTGTCATTTTCCCACGGCGAATGCCCCGTGTAGTCGGGGTCGCCCAGGAAGACGTAGGCGTTGAACCCGTTCACGAACTGGTCATAGTCGTTGTCCAGCGTGTCCACGTCGTTCATGGTAAGCGTTTGAACCGTGCCGCCGCCCATGGGCACGTTGATCTGCGACGGCAGGATTACATACACGGGCCCCCCGTCCGAGCCCTGGAAATCGCTGCCGTCTATTCTGCCGTCGTTGTCCATGTCAACCGGCAGCCGCAGACCCGGCAGCGGCAGCGTCAGCACCAGGCGGGTCGGCCCCGTGATGTCGCCGGGCGACCGCACCACGCGGCCCGTGTTGTTGTCCACCCGGTAGACAAACGCGCCGATTTCGATGTCACGGCGGGGGTTGCCGTCGTAGTCCAGCGCGATCTGGCCCTGCTCGTCCGTCTCCGTCGCGTCCACCACGCCGTCCAGGTCGTTGTCCACCCCGTCCGCCGCCAGGTCCACGTCCTTGGGCAGCGGCACCCAGATGCTGTCGTTCATCCCGTCATCGTTGGTGTCAACGTCCGTCCAACGGTCCACCTGCTCCGCGGGCCAGAGCGCCTCCAGCCCGGTCACCGCCCACGGATAGCCCGTGACTTCGCCGTCCCTGTTGGTCTGGGCCACCGGCCCGAAGAAACTGGCGGTGACAAAGGGATACAGGCCCGCATTCCAGGTCGCCAATTCCTCCCGGTCCTCAAACCGGACAATCCGGTAGGGAACATTTTGCGCGGCCAGCGCCGCGTTCACCACGGTGTCGTCCACCGCGACGCCGTCGGCGCCGCACAGCCTGACCGCGCCGTCGCCCGGTTGGGGATAAATGAGAATGTCGTTGCCCTGCCAGCGCGGAATGGACAGCCACGGGGCGGTGCGGGCGCCGCGGAAAAGCGGCTCGATGTACCCGTCCTCCTCATAGCGCACATAAAGCAGGCTGCTGGGCGGGATGACCGCCGCCGCGCGCAGCGCGCGCTCCACGGGAACCAGGTTGAACGCCGGGCTGCCGTTGGCCGGGTTTCCGTCGCCGTGCTGCGTGGCCCAGTTCTTCCCCGCAAAGGCCGCGCCGTTGAACATGCTGCGCCATGCGTGGTCGAGGCTGGTCGCCTGCGGATGATCCAGAAGGTCGCGGTTCAGCCGGTACTCGGCCATGGCAAACCCGGCGTCCACCAGATGCTCCGCGCGCACCGTGTTCACCACGTTCATGGCCGTCACCGACTCGACCCGGGCCACGGTGAAAAACGTCAGCCCGATCGCCAGCAGCACCGTCATGATCGCGATGGCTATGATCAGCGCCGCGCCGCGCCGCGTACCTCTGTCTCGTGCCGCCGGCGTCGCGCCGGCCTCGGTGTTCCGCATCCAACCGCCTCGCATTTGCCGGCCGCCCCGGGGCGGCCTGTATTCCGTCACGTCCCGGCGCCCTGCCGGAGATATGCTGACGGGATGTCAACCTTCTGCTGAAACCACTGGTGGAACGGCGGCGCGCCGGTGCGCGGCGGGTCGCCGAATATCCAAAATCCGGGCGCCACCCAGGCCGGCAGCCGCGGCTTGAGCGGGTCACCCGCGCTGTAGCCGTGGACCTCCACCCCAAGCGCGTCCGCAAAGTCCGCCGCCGAGCCGGACAGGAAATAACTGAACATGGGTTTGACCACCGCCCCGGTCCTGTCCGAGGTGAGGCTCACGCCGGGCATGCTCCACAGCGTGTTGAACCACTTCCGGTCCGTCCCGTCCTCAATCCCGTAGGAAAAGAACGACGCCATGTCGAACACGCTGACGGCCACATCCGTGCCCTGCGCGCTGTTCTGCGCCGTCACCACCCGGTCCGTCTCCGGAATCACCAGGTCCGCCGAAACGAGGATGCCCTCGGTCACCACACAGTTCCGCCACGACTGGCCGCTCGTCCCGCCGTCCTCCGTCCAGAAGCTGGGCAGCGGCAAAAACGGGTCCACCTCCGTGTTCAGCGGCAGGTTTCCCGAAAGCATCCGCACCCAGTAGTGGCTCTGCTGAAGCTGGTCCAGCCGCTCCCGCGTGGCCTCGGGGAACTCCGCCAGCAGGGATGTGACGGACGACGCGCTGCCGAACGCCCCGATGTTCGTGCTCGCGGCGACCGAGGA
>CALDSM010000767.1 GCA_937923585.1 uncultured bacterium | reverse complement strand
CAGCCGCATGCTTTCGCACCCGGCGGGAATCTGCCCGCCGCTGAGCGTGAAACCCGGGGGCATGTCTTTGAGGGCCAGGTCAATGGGGCCGTCGAAGCCGTCCCTTCGCACGGCGCACACGGAAACCACGGCATCGCGGCCGGTGCCGACATTGATGCAGGAGGGGGTTGCCCGCAGGGCAAAGTCGGGCTGGGGAGGCCCCACGCGGAGCCGGTAGGCGAAGGCGGGGCCGCCGCCATGCTGCGCATCGGACAGTTGCAGGAAGTACTTTCCGTCCTCCTTGAGTTCAGCGCTGAGACAGGAATCCGCCTGATGGGTGACCAGACCGGCCTCCTTGTCCTCATGGTCGTCATTGAATTCGATGACCTTTCCGTCGGCGTCCGTCAGCCGGAGCAGCGAGTCGAGCGGCGACCCCAGGCGGCGCGCGGCCACCTCCGCCACCACACGGTCGCCCGCATGTCCCTTGAACCGGAACACGTCCACATCATCCGGGCGTTCAATGACGCCGTTGACAATTACGGGCAGGCTGAGCTTCTGCGCCCTGGCCAAGGTGTCGTTGGGTTCCTTTTGGGAACATTCCGGCAGCGCGTCCACTGCGTAGGAGAAATCGTTGGAGATTAGGCCGTTCTGAACGAGTGCGGTCTGGCGCAGACATGGGCCGCCCAGTTCCGTGTTGAGGGTGACTTTACCCCGCTCTATGTTCCATCCGCCTGCGGAAGCCACCGTCTCTTCTCCGGCCTGTCCGCCCAGGGGATAGACCTGGTTCACGAAGGGCAGCGCGCCCACGGTGATCCGGTAGACAAAGTCTTCCCGGCCGCGGAACAGGGCATCATGCACCTCCACGGTGTACTCGCCGTCGGCGGGAATCTCGTATAGCAGGACGGGGTCCGGGTCAAAACGGTAATCGTCCGCAAAGGCCACTTCCCTGCCGGCCGCGTCATAGACCGTCAGCACGGACTGGAACCATCCCGGCACGGCATCGGCGAGGTAAGGAATCAGTCGCCGCGCATCGGCCTGCAGGACCAGTTTCTGGCCCCGTTTTGCCCTGATGGAATACCGGTCCCGGTCCCCCTGGAAGATTTGGCCGTTGAGCACGACCGGCGGGTCCGCCGGGTCCAGGGACGGTGTCTGGTCGTTGGGTTCGGATTCCTTGCGTTCGAAAAGGTTGCCAATGCGGAAATTCAGGGGGTTGGTGAGTCCGGCCGGGGTAACGAGCCGCAGTTCCCGCCATCCCGGCGCAGCACTTGCGTCCACGGTAATGCTGATCAGCACCATTTCGGCGATCTGCGGATTGATCTGGCGCTTTTTGACGTCGCCATAGAGTGCGGCCCAATATTCCAGTTCCTTCAGGCTCATCTGGTCCAGATTGCGCAGCAGCGGATGTTCGGGCAGGGGAGCCACCTTGGACAGCAGAAAGGCCTCGCTGTTGGCCAGCAGCGAGGCGAGCGTTTTTCCGGTGTCGCCGGCGCGGCGCGCCCTGAGCAGCACCATGGCCTGCCTGCGCAGTTCCACCAACTGCTTGGGGGTAAAGGGCCGCCCGAACATGGTGACAGTTCCCGTGACTCCTTCCCCGGAGATGCGCACGCCGGACACGCCGTTCAGAAACTGGCCGCCGAGCAGCACTTCGATCTGCGTTCCCTGCTGGGCACCCGCGGGATAGGCGTATCCAACGCGCGGCGACACGCCCCACGCCGCGCCGGAGCAGAGGACCGCCGCGAGTACCAAGACCCATTTGTGAAGCGTCATCATCCTGCTCCTCATTTACACCAGTTCACTGAGACGGCCTTTGCCCTGCCCGTTGTCGGAGGCGGGCATGACTTTCACGTCCATTCCGCGCGGATTCGGCAGCGGCCCGTCCGGGTCTATGCCGAGCCGCTCGTAGATGCTGCCGATCAGGTCCTGCGGGTACACGGGGCGTTCAGCCACCTCCTCGCCCGTCGCGTCGGATTGGCCGACCACGCGGCCGCCCTTGAACCCGCCGCCCGCGAGCAGGGTGCAGAAGCAGTTGCCGAAATGGCCGCGCCCGCCGTTCCAGGGGGCTTCCCACTGCACCTTCGGTGTGCGGCCAAACTCGCCGCCCCACCAGACGACCGTGCTTTCGAGCAGGCCGCGTTCGCCCAGGTCCTGCAGGAGCGCCGACATGGCCTTGTCCATTTCGGGCAGTTTGCGGCGCATGGTTTCAAAATGCTGCTTGTGCGTGTCCCAGCCCTTGTAGTTGATGGTGACGTAGGGCACGCCGTGTTCCACCAGGCGGCGCGCCATCAGGCAGGACTGGCCGAAGGTGCTTTTGCCGTAGCGGTCGCGCATTTCGGCCGGTTCCTGCGACAGGTCAAACAGCTTGCCCGAGTCGCCCAGGATGAGGTCATAGGCCTTTGCCTCGCACTGGCCCATCTGTGCCAGACGGGGATTCCCGGGAAGCGCCCTGCCGAGCGAGTCCAGCCCGTGCAGCAGTTCGCGCCTGCCGCGCTGGCGTTCCTCGGAAATGCCCTCGGCCACCACGCCCTCGACAGCAAAGGGCTGTTTGGCCGGGTCGCCGCCCGTGCAGAAGGGCATGTAGCGCGGGCCCAGGAAACCTGCCTCGGAAAAGCGCCCCTCAGATTCCTCCAGCACGAGGTAGGGG
>CALDSM010000766.1 GCA_937923585.1 uncultured bacterium | reverse complement strand
GCCAGGTCCGCCGCGTCGGCTTTGCAGGTAATCCCATAAACCGCCGCCGGCCCCGTCAGGTCAAGGGTTTGCGTTTCACCCGGCGCCAGCGCGGCGTCATATCCCGAAGGCACTGCGTTTTCGGGCATTTTCGCGGCCGTCTCCGGCGCGGCCAGCGCCTGGGCGGCGGACTCAATCACCGGCATGAGCCTTTCGGCAAGTCCGGGCGAATAGGACTCGACCACCGTGCCCGAGGGATAGGTACGGTAGTTGATCTGGTAGTAGATGTTGAATTTGCTGACCGTGACCTTGCAGTGCTTCGCATAGGGCATCGGCAGATAACTGTTCCAGCCCCGTGACAGCATATGGGAGATCGGCTTCACAAACGGCTTGGCGCGCCCGTCCAGCATGTCCTCCAGCGTCATCTCAACGGCAGGCTTCTCCGCGCCGTCCACGTAGATGCGCACCACGCCGCCCTCGTTGGCGTTGGCCGACCAGAACCGCACAATGGCACCCGGCCCATCCGCGTCCATCAGCACGAATTCCTCGCCCGCGGCACCCGCCTCCTTGCGCAGGTAGTGCCCCCGGTCCGCGTTGGCGAACCAGTTCTCCTCCGTCAGCACGTTCGGGTCCGTGGATTTCCGGCTGTAACTGGAGAACTGCTTTGTGATGTATGCCGGACCCGGCGCGGTGGCCAGCCAGTCCAGGCTGGTCATTTCCTTCAGCAGTGATTCCATGGTCACGCTCTGCGCCCCGGCGGGCGGCGCACAAAGCGCCAAAACAATCGCGGCGGCCCACAAATATCCACGCATGGCGTTTCTCCTCGTAAAGTTCGGTTGCAGCCTGCCGCCCATGGTATCGAAAGCGGTGCGGGAAGGCAAGATCCGCCGTGCCTGCCCCCCGCAGTGCTATAATGCCGTTCAGACAATGGAACCACGAGTGAACCAATCCCTGACCCGCGGGGAGGCGCTGGCCTTCCAGTCCAGATGGCGTGTTGTGAACGCGCGCCAGACGGAGGAACTGCGTCGTGCCACCATTGACCAGAAATTGCTCGCGACCGACACGCTGATGCGATCTGTGGGTGAAATGGGGTGGCGCGCAGCCCTTGCGGAAGAGGACCGGCGCGAGCACGAACTCTGGAATGAACTCCGGAGGAGGCTCCATGGCTGATTCGCCGCAGCCGCCGCTCCTCTCCGCAGTCGCCTGCGCGATTGCCCGATGGATGCGATCGGCGTCCGTTCCTTACGTGCTTATAGGAGGCATGGCTGTCTCGCTGATGGGCAGACCCCGGGTCACACAGGACGTTGACGTGCTTGCCAGCGTGGAGGAGGAGAACTGGGCCGCATTCGCCGCGTCGGGAGGGCAATTCGGTCTTGTTCCGCGCCTCGCGGATCCCGCTGCCTTTGCGCGGGACACCCGGGTGCTGCCGATGCGGCACGAAACATCCGGCATAGACGTGGACATTGTGCTTGCGGGCATGCCCCTTGAAGAGGACATCATCGCGGGCGGCCACCCGGTCGCCGTTGGGGACGACACCGTGCGCCTGCCGCGGACGGAAGACCTTGTCATCATGAAGGCCGTGGCGCGCCGGCCCAAGGACATCGCCGACATTGAGGGACTGGTGGAGGCGGCGGAACAGGTTGACTGGGAGTATGTCAGCCACTGGACCCGGCAGTTTGCGGAACTGCTTGAAGCGCCCGAGATACAGGCACTGATTGAGACGCTGCGCAAACGCGGCGCGTAGGGGCACCCGCCGCAAACTGGATTGCACCCCCGGGAAGCCGGCAGGGATGTCCCCGCCTTTGTGGGAGCGGCGGGGGCTCCCGGTGACGCTGGCTGGTGACTTGTCCTGTCTCTCCCGGTCCCTGAATCCGCGTTTATTGTCCCATGGGCCGCTCTGGTAGAATGCGGCATGGCCCCCTTGGAGTCCGTTATATGAAGAAAGTGGCGTTGCTTATGGCAGGCTTGCTGATTTTCCCGCGCATACTGGCGGCGCAGGCGATGGATATAGACGCGCTGCTCGGCGAGAACTGGTACGGCCTGTACATGAACGGCCAGAAGGCCGGGTATTCGCTGAACAGGGTTTCCCGCGACGACAAGAAGCGCATCCACGTCGTCGAGGACGCCAAGTTCCACGTGTCCATGTCGGGCACGAAGCAGGACATGCACATCTTTTCCGACCGCTGCTATGCCGAGGACGGGCGGCTCATCGAGATCGTGTCCGAGGTGACCGACCCGGCGCAGATGTCGCGGTTCCACGCCGTGGTCAACGGCGACGAAATGGTGCTGACCAGCACCGTCGGCGGCAACGCCGTGGACAAGAGCTTCCCCCGGCCCCAGGAGTCGCTGATGGACTCGCTGCGCAACGCGCACTGGGCGAGGCAGCACCCGCAGGTGGGAGACGTGGTGAATTTCAGCGTGTTCGAGCCGCTCTACCAGCAGGAGGTGTCGGGCATCAGCCGGATCATTGACATCGGAGAGCGGGTGCTCAACGGCGTTACCACGAAGGTGTACAAGATCCGCACGGCCATTGACCTGATGGCCATAGACTCGGTGTCCTGCGTGACCGAGCACGGCGAGACGCTTGAGGAGCAGATCGCCAACAGCATCACCATGCGCCTTGAACCGGAGGAGGTGGCCAAGGACGTCACCTACAGCAACGACGTAATCATCTCCAACGCGGCCATAGTGGACACGCCCATTGACGACCCCCGCGCGCGCCCCGCGCTGCGGCTGGCCCTGCGCGGCCCACTCGGCGAGAAACTGCTGTTCAACGACGACCGGCAGCGCATGACCACCGAGGGCGACCACGTGGACTTCCGTTCGCGCACCGTGCCCATGGACGGGTTCACCGCGGCGCAGTTGCCCGTGACCGACGAGCAGGCCCTCCGTTACGCCAAGCCGACGCAGTTCATCCAGAGTGACCATGCCAAACTGATTGAAAAGGCGAAGGAAATCGTCGGCGAAGAGAAGGACTCCCTGGCCGTTTCCACGAAACTGTGCAACTGGGTGTACAAGAACGTGCGCAACATCTACTCGGCGCGCCTGTCCAACGCGCTGGAGGTGCTGGAGCACCTCGAGGGCGACTGCACCGAGCACAGCGTGCTGTTCATCGGCCTGGCCCGCGCCGCGGGCCTGCCCGCGCGCGAGGTGGCGGGGCTCATTTATATCCCCGGCAGTCCCGGCGGATTCTATTTCCACCAGTGGGCCACCGTCTGGGTGGGGCGGTGGATGGACGTTGATCCCACGTTCAACCAGCCTCAGGCCGACGTCACCCACATCAAGCTGGTCGAGGGCGACCTGTTCCAGCAGGCCCGCATCATTCCCGTCATCGGCAACCTGAAGATTTCCGTGCTGCCCAACGCCGACGACGATGTCTTCGCCAAGCCCGTGGAAGAGAAACCCGGCACGGCACCGACACCCGCCCCCGTGCCCGCACCGGTGCCGGTGTCGCCCCCCGCGGCAGCTTCCCCGGCCCCTGCAGCGCCTCCCACGGCAGCACCGGCGGCACCGCCTCCCGCGCCCACACCAGCGCCCGCTCCGGCACCGCCCGCAGATCCGGCTCCCGCGCCCGCCCCAGCTCCTGCACCAGAAAGATAGCGAAGGGATCGCTGTTTTTCCGCTGTCAACTGTCAACTGTGTACTGTCAACTTGCGGCTCTCCTACATCATCTGGTCCAGCGCTTCGGCGAGGTCTTGGGGGGAAGTGACAGGGGCGTCGCAAACATTGCCGTGGCAGAGGTAGACCGCCGTGGCGTTGCTCACCGGCCCGCGGCCTTGGGTGAGCGGCAAGACGGCCGGTTGACCGTCGGGACCCCGTGTGCGGGCAAGAGTGCGGTGCGGCAGAAAACGTTCATGAATCACGCGCAGTAAGGCGGGTTCCATGTCGGGGGCGTCATCGCCGGGGGCCAGCACCAGTTCGAGCGGCTCGGCCAGCGCGAGATCCACCGCGTTGAGCATCTTGAGAAATGCGGACGGTGCGGCGGCCAGCAGCCCCGTCTGCGAGACCAGTATCGCCAAGGCGCGGTCGCGCCAGTCGTTTCGGTCGAGGTGACGTGACAGGCGCAGCAGCGCCTGGGACGCCATGCTATTGCCCGACGGTTCGGAGCCGTCCTGCACGGGACTTGACCGCGCGATAAGGCCCGCGTGCCGGGCGGAGCTGTGAAAGAGCGCGGCGTTGCCGGGGTCACCGAATTCCGACAGCAGCCGTTCCATAAACTGTTCGGCCCGCCGGAGCCAGGCCGGGTCGAACGTGGTTTCATAAAGGTCAATGAAGGCGTTTGTGACGCTGGCATAGTCCTCCAGATAGCCGGGCCCGGCCCCGCGCCCCGCACGCCAGGACCGCAGCAGCACGCCGTCCTGAAACATGTGCTCCAGCAGAAAATGCCCCGCGCGCACGGCCGCCTCCGCATACTGCGGCGCGTCGAGCACCTGCGCGCCGCGGCAGCAGGCGGAGATCATCAACCCGTTCCACGCGGCAACCGCCTTGTCGTCGCGGCCGGGCCGGACCCGTGCGGACCGCAGCGCAGACAGCCGCGCGCGGCCTGCAGCCAGACGCGTTTCCAAATCCGCAAGTGTGGGATGCCCCGCAAGTGTGGGACAGCCGCCCCCGGCGGTCATCCCTTGTGCATGGTCCGCAGCCAACGTCTCCAACGGCCTCGGCAGATGCAGGATGTTCTGGCCCGCGTGGTACGGCTCATGGGAACTGAAGTTTCCACCTTCCTGCACGCCGTAGGCGCGGGCGAAAAGGGCGCCTTCCTCCACGCCCAGCGCGTCTAGGATCGCGGCGCGCGTCCAAACATAGAACCGCCCCTCCTCGCTCTCACTGTCCGCGTCCTCACTGGAGAAGAATTCGCCCCGCGGTCCGCAAAGGTCGCGCAGCACGTAGTTCAGCGTCTCTGCGGCAATGCGGCGATAAAAGGGGGAGCCGGTAACCTGCGCCGCCTCCAGATAAGCGGCGGCCAGTTGCGCATTGTCGTAGAGCATTTTCTCGAAATGCGGCACCAGCCATTGGCTGTCGGTGGAATAGCGGTGGAACCCGCCGCCAAGCTGGTCATACATGCCACCCCGCGCCATGCGGTCGAGCGTATGCACCGCCATGCGCAGGTGATGCGCATGGCGGCTGCGCAGCGCGTGGCGCAGCAGCAGTTCTATCGAGCCGCTCGACGGAAACTTCGGCGCCGTACCCCAGCCGCCATCGGCGGCGTCATAGCTGCGTTCCAGTTCATGCACCGCGCCGTCAAGAAGCGATGTGTCCAGTGCCTGTGCGGCCGCGCCGGGCAGCGGCCCGCTGCCGAGCCGGTCGCGCACATGCGCGGCCAGTTCCGCCGCGCCCGACACCACCGCGGCGCGGCGCTGCGCCCATGCCTCCGCCACGCCCGCCAGAACCCGGGGAAAACCGGGCCGGCCGTAATAGTCCTCGGGCGGGTAATAGGTGCCGCCGTAGAACGGCTGCAAATCGGGCGTGAGAAAGACGCTCATCGGCCATCCGCCTGCGCCCGTCATGGCCACCACCGCGGCCATGTAAATCTCATCCAGGTCCGGCCGTTCCTCGCGGTCCACCTTGATGCACACGAAATCCCGGTTCATCAAAGCCGCGACGGACGGGTTCTCAAAAGACTCCCGCTCCATCACATGGCACCAGTGGCACGCCGCATAGCCGATGGACAGAAAGATGGGTTTGTCCCCGGTTCGTGCCAGTGCCAGCGCCTCGTCGTCAAAAGGGTGCCAGTCCACGGGGTTGTGCGCGTGCTGCAAAAGATAGGGGCTCGTGGAATTAATCAGGCGGTTTGTCGGCATGTCTTTCTCCTGAATCGGAAACGTCGAAAACAGCCGTCGCCATTCCGGGGAGCGCCAATGTGGCAAGCCGAATTTCCGTGCCGCGAACTGCCCATCGGCCTTGAACCGGTTCAGGCTGCAAATCCTCTGCCATGATTCGGCTGTGTCGCTGGGGCATGCGGCGGCCGAAAGAAGGCGGACAGGTGGTCTCCACCCTGCGGCTTCACAAGGGCCCAACTGGTGCGACCACTTCCAAAGACACCTCAATAAACTTGAACAGCGTGGGAACGGCAATGTCAAGGCGACAGGCAGATTTATTCCCCGTTGCCTTAACTAAAAATCTGCCCGAAAATATTCTTGACATACCAATTCTGACAGTCTACTATAAGTTCACCGTATTCGGGTGGGATTATTGCGCGGATGCGGAAACGTTCGAAGGTAGTTCACGCATGGGTATGGAGGTCTGTATAGTGAGGTGCGGTGGGAGTCTTTTCTGGCGGCGAAATTCCAGGCGGCGAGATCTGCCCGCATTCCCCCTATAAAACCGATTAAGCATCAAATTGCCCAGACATAGATGACATGCGCCTCGTTGCCGGGCCGTGCCTGGCGGCGTGGTGATTTTTTGCATTGGGCTGTTGGTTTAATTGCCGGCAATGGCAAAGATTGACGAATGCGGGTTCAAGTGAAGCATATTGTTCCTGACCGCGGCATGGCCGCGCGTCTGTCCAGCGGGGAGAAGACTGTTTCAGTGTCCTGCCTTGTCAGAGTCGCACCAGCGGAGAGAAGACTCATGAATACACGGGTGTCCAGGGGATTGGTGTTTGTTCAGTTCGCGGCGGTGTGCCTGTGCTGCCTGGCGGCGGTGCCGCCGGCTTTCGCCGCGCCACAGATCCTGCCAACAACGTCGAGCACGGCCACCGAGGTTTACGCGAGCAGTACCGGGCGTACTGACGAAAGCGGCTCGTACACCGCACCGGCCGGAAGAAACCGGGTTCTTGTGCTTACGACAGCAACGTACAGAGCAGTTTCAGGAGCCTACAATCTGGCCTATGTTTCCACCATCACCCTGCCCACGTGGAACGGCATTACGTTCACTAAATCGGACGGTGCCCTTCTGATGATTGGCACCACCAACGGCCTCAGTGCCGAGCAGTTCTACGCGGCGATCGGCGATTCGGACAGCGACCAGACGGCCACGCTGTCGGTGTTCTATCAAACCAATGTTGACAGGAAACAGGCGGCGATAACCTGTCTGGCCAACATTGATCAGACGAATCCTCTGTCCGCCACCCATTACGGGGCGAACGCCAACAGCGGCACCACTACCGGCACCGCGGCAGCCACGGGCAATTTGCTGAACGGCCCGATTCCCGCCGATTACATGGTCGTTGATATTTGCGCCAATGGCGCCTCCAACTATACATTGACTCCAAACGCGAGTCCAGTTCCAGTCCAGACGAATGTGCTGACGTCCATCAGCATTGTCTCTCGGCGCTATTCAACCGGTCTTGCCTACATGTCGGCATCGGGCGACAAGAACATGGCGTACACCGTTTCCGGCGCGGCAAGATGGAACATCTGCGCGACGGCGTACAAGTCCAAGTACAGCGTCACCCCCCTGGCGGTGCTGGACGACCTGGTGACTTCCGGCGGCGGCACTTTCCGGCAGGGCACCGGTGCGGGCGACCCTGTTTGGGCCGGGGGCAGCAGCAACAGTTACGACAATGCCGCTGCGGTCAACATCCACGCGGTGCCGGACGTTGGTCACGCGTTTGTGCGCTGGGAGGCAAACGTGGCGGCGCTGGGTGCCGCCGACAATTGGGTTGTGGTGGGGACTCCCTCACAGCTTTATACGTTTAACGCGGGCTTCATAAACAACGACCAAGCCACGACGCTCAACCGCAACGGCCATGTCCTGCGCGCGGTCTTCACCGCCAACCCCTGCACCGTAACGTTTGACCCAACGGGCGGTACGGTGTCGCCCGCCAGCACGACGGTCATTACGGGTCAGACGTACGGGCAAGGCACGGGACTCGGCGGCGTCCTGCCCATGCCCACCCGTTCGGGTTACAGCTTCCTCGGCTGGTTTGACGGAGCGGGGGGTGCCGGCAACGAGGTGCTTGCCTCGACGACCGTGACCATCACGGCTAACCAGACGCTTTTCGCGAAATGGGCCGCAACGGTCAATCTCACGGTGACCGCAGACGCCAAGACGAAGGTCTATGACAGAAATGCCGGTACGGACCCGGTGCTGACCTACACGGTGAATCCGGCGCTTGACCCCGGTGACAACCTGACCGGCGCACTGACACGCGCCGCGGGCCAGAATGTCGGCGCATATGCCATCACCCAGGGCACGCTGGCAGTTCCAGCGAAAACAAAATACAGCATAGCCTCGTTCGTCTCTGCAAACCTGACGATTACGCCGAAGGGGCTGGTGGTGGCTGATGCTGCTGCGCTAAACAAAGTGTATGACGGCACGACGCTGGCGACCGTAACGGGCAGCACGCTTGTGGGCGTTGTCGGCGGGGACGTAGTAACGGCAACAGCACCTCCATCGGGTGTCTTTGCCAGCAAGAATGTTGGGAACGGCATCCCGGTGACAGCCGCTGGCCAGTGGACCCTGGGCGGTGCCGATGCGGGCAACTACACGGTGACGCAGCCGGTGGGTTTCACGGCGAACATCACGCCCAAAGCGCTTACCGTATCTATCATGAACAACCCGACCAAGTACTATGACGGCACCACCGTCGCCACGCTGATGCCGGGCAACTTCGATGTGTCGGGCCTCGTGGGTGGAGAAACGGTTACAGTTACCCAGACTGTCGGCACGTATGATTCCAGCGCCGTCGGTGCCAGGACCGTCACCGCCTCGCTGACCGGCTGGTTTGCCGCCGGTTCCGGCACGAGCCTGCCCAACTACAGCCTGCCACCGACGGCCTCGGGGCCGGGCACCATTGTCAGCAAACAGATTCCGGCGGTCGAACTCTGGCCGGTTGCTTCGGGGATTACGTTCGGTCAGGCGCTGAGCGCTTCGGCGCTGAGCGGCGGCAATGCCTCGGTGCCCGGCAGTTTTGCATACAGCGCTCCCGCCACGGTTCCGAATGCGGGCACATACAGTGCCGCGGTGACCTTCACACCCAACGACACGGCCAACTACGACGCCGTGACGGGCAACGTGAGCGTGACGGTGAACAAGGCCGTACCAGGCGTCACGTGGCCCGTGGCCACGCCCATCAGTTTTGGACAGACCTTGACCGCCTCGGTGTTGACCGGCGGCGCGGCCGTGAATCCTTGCAGCAGCGCCATGGTGTCGGGGACGTTTGCGTTCACCGTACCCGCTACGATGCCGACCAGTGTGGGCACCCACGCAGCCAGCGTGGTATTCACGCCAACGGACACGGCCAGTTACACCACCGTATCGGGAAGCGTGGACGTTACAGTGAACAAGGCCACGCCGACCCTGACGGCCCCGGAGGCCTCGGGTATTGCCTGCGGTCAGGCTCTGAATGCCTCGACGCTTTCCGGCGGCGCAGCCGTGAACCCCCACAGCAGCGCGATGGTGGCGGGTGCGTTTGCGTTTGCCGTGCCCTCCACGGTGCCGACGGCCACGGGGCCGCAGTCCGTGACGTTCACGCCCACGGACACGGTCAACTACAGCAGCGCAACAACCACAGTCACCGTGACCGTGACGGGCGGGTGCCCCTGGGACGACGCTTACGTCCAGTACAACCTGGACGAAGGCAGCGGCACGTTGGCCTTGGACATCACGGGGGGCGGGTTCAACGGAATACTTGCGGGCGGGGTCGCCTATGCGGGGTCCTCGCACTCCGGTCCGTACTGTCTGAGCTTCAACGGGGTGGATGGGCGCGTGGACGTGCCCCGGGCCGTTCTGGAAGGCAAGGCCGACCGGGTGATCCAGATGTGGGTAAAGGCTGAAGGGCCTTGCTGCCTGTTCAGATTTGACAAATGGGGCGGAGCCTTTCCGGGCGACTATATCCGCGTGCTGTCAAACGGCACGGTCTTGGCGCACCACTACAGTTCGGGTGATGTCTCCGTGACTGGCACGACCCCGATTACTGACGGCCAATGGCACCGCGTGGCTTTCTCCGTGTCGAGCAGCCAGGGTGCCAAATTGTACGTGGACGAGATGCTGGAGGCTTCGGACTCAAGAAACGGTTCGAGTGCCGCAGTGAGTTCAAACAACCATTGCACGCTCGGCTGCGCCACGAACGGAAACACGCCGAACAATCTGGAATTCTTGACCGGGCAGATAGACGATTTCAGGATTGACGCAGGCCCCTATGTGCCCAGCACCGCCCTATTGACGGTCAATTCGTCGGGTGTTTCAGGCGTCGCCGTCACGAGCGCCACGGGTCACGGGGGCACCACGAACTACACGAAGACCGTCGCCTCCTGGGCAAGTGTGAGCCTGACGGCGGCCGCGACCGCAGGCGGACTCGCGTTTACCGGCTGGACAGGCGATGCGACCAGCAGCGACCAGGCTATCTCCTTTTCGATGAGCGGGGACAAGACGGTGGTCGCGAACTATGCAGATCTCACCCCCCCGGTGATCACGCTTTCCGGCGATGCGGCGATTACGATGGAATGTTCGGAGGCCTATGCGTCCGATGCGGGTGCCACGGCAAGCGACGACATTGACGGCGACCTCAGCAGCAGTATTGTGCGGACAGGTCTTGAGCCCTCCTCCATGCCGTTGGATGTTGGCATATACCACATCCTTTATGACGTGAGCGATGCGGCCCACAATGCCGCGACGCAGGTCACGCGCGTTGTCACGGTTTCCGACACGGCCAAACCCGTCATTGTGCTGAACGGCGATGCGGCGGTGACGGTGGAATGCGGCGGCACGTACGTCGAGCCCGGCGCAACGGCGACGGACGCATGCGTGGGTAGCATTGGGGTGACGACGGGTGGTGACGCGGTGAATACATCGGTGCCGGGCGTTTACACGGTTCGCTTCAATGTGAGCGATGGCAACGGTAACAGCGCCGACGAGGTGACAAGGACGGTGACTGTGACATGCACAACAGTCCCGGATGTAAAGGGTATGACACAGGCGGCGGCATCCACGGCCATCACCAACGCCTTGCTTTCGGTTGGTGCCGTGACGGAACTGTATAGCGCCACCGCACCTGTGGGAGAGGTGGTAGGCCAGAATCCCGCAGCGGGCGCAACCGTGGCTACGGGTTCGGCGGTGGACATTGCCGTTTCCCTCGGTCAGGCTCCTGGTGAGGGTGAAGGCGAGGGGGAGGGTGAAGACTGTTCGGTCGCCCAACTCGACACGTATGACACGGCGGGCGAGGCGTGGAACGTCGTGGTTGCGGGAGACCGCGCATACGTTGCCAATTACGGCAATGGCCTGTTGATCTTCGACATCAGCGACCCGTCGGATCTTCGGCTCATCGGAAGTTACCACCCTTCCGGGAATGTGGTTGGTGTTGCCGTGTCCGGCACTCTGGCATACATTGCCCGCGCTGAAGGTGCAGCATTTACAGGTGGTTTGGAAGTGATTGACGTGTCGGTTCCCGAATCACCAAGTCGCATCGGCGAGTGGAACTCCTCTGCCTCTGATCCTATCAGTATAAGCGTTTTTGGCAACAAGGCCTACATGGGTTGGGGCGGGGCCGGACTTTACGACAGGGGGATCTGGATCATAGACGTGACGAATCCGTCCTCTCCGGCGCTCCTGTCTTCGTACAGCGATATCGTCGGTCCGGCATATGGCGTGGACGTTGTGGGCGGCAAGGCATATGTGGCGTCCGGCGACGAGTTCGTCGGGGGGCAGCTTCTTGTCCTGGATGTTTCAAATCCGCAACAGCCGACCGCGCTGGGTTCCTACCCCCTGACCTGCGGGGCGGTTCGCGTCATAAATGATGTGGCATACGTGAACGGTACCTATCCGCACGGCTTGCGGCTGCTGGACGTCAGTAACCCGCAGAGCATCTCGCTCCTTGCCTCCTTGCCCATCGGTGCGATCAACAGGCTCCTTGTGCAGGACGGTTATGTCTATACGGCGGGAAATCCCGACGGGGCCAAGATCATTGACGCGAGAGACATCCAGGAGCCGTCGGTCGTTGGTTCCTACTACACATCACCGGCCAGCGGGATAGCCGTCAAAGGCGATGTGGCCTTTGTTACGGCCTTCACAGGCGGGTTGCTCTCGTTCAGACTGCGCCATTGCGGTGAGGTGCCACAGGTTGTGGTTCCCGACGTCGCCAACCTGACGCAGTCGGACGCCCAGGCGGCCATTACCGGCGCGGGGCTGGTTGTTGGAACTGTGACGGAAGAATGCAGCGGCACCGTGGCGGCGGGCAGTGTCATCAGCCAGAATCCGGCCGCGGGCCAACAGGCGGCAGGCGGCAGTGCCGTGGACCTGGTCGTTTCGACGGGGCCATGCACTGTGACGGTTCCTGATGTGACCGGTCAGACGCAGGCGGCGGCAGGAGCCGCGCTTACCGACGCCGGACTGACTGTCGGGTCAGTCACGCAGGAATACAGCGACACCGTTGCGGCTGGAAGTGTCATCAGCCAGACTCCCGCGGCGGGGGTAAACGTTGTGCAAGGGTCGGCCGTGAACCTTGCAGTTTCCCTGGGTCAGTCTTCCAATGAAGGAGAGGAGGTTGTTTTCCAGGACGACTTCAACGACAACACGCTTAACACGTCCTGTTGGACAGCTCACGGTCCGACCGTTACAGAAGTAAATGGCGTTCTTCGCATCTCCGAGGATGTCACAGACGCGTATACCAGCGCCAACTTCTCCGTGCCAATAGATCCCGAAAAAACACTCTCGATAAGACGAAAGGCCTATATTCACCGAGCAAACGACCATTTCACAGGCATGTTGGACATTGGCTTTTCGGATCCGCTTGGGGAGATTGCCGCGCCGGGCGACATTTTCCGCATCCAACATCTGGATGATGCCTATTGCTCCAAGTATGGGTTCAATCCAACCTATTCGAACTGTGACGTGTATTCGGCCGGCCACTGCATATGGTGTATGGCGGATTATGCGCCGACTCCCGCAATTTGGGATGCATGGTTTGACGAACGGATTGACCTTAACCTTCAGACAGGCCATCTCGACTATTACGTTAACGGGGAACTGCGCGGCTCAATCGAACACATCCCCAGTGCCGCTTTCAAGGCTGCCCAGAGGGTCTGGATAATCTTCACGCCGTACGGTTGGTATACGGGCCATTACGAGGAGATGGACGATCTGGTCGTTGCGCAGTATTCGAGTTCTGGGGGTGAAGGCGAAGGTGAGGGTGAAGGAGTTGTTGTCCCTGAGGTGGTAGGTTTGACGCAGTCTGCCGCCCAAACGGCCATTACCGGCGCGGGGTTGGCCGTTGGAACAGTGACGGAAGAATGCAGCGGCACCGTGGCGGCGGGCAGTGTCATCAGCCAGAATCCGGCCGCAAATCAATCGGTGTCATTGGGCAGTTCCGTGGACCTGGTTGTGTCGGCGGACGGGGTTGCGCCGGTGATTGGGCTGAATGGTTCGGCCGCGGTCACGGTGGAGTGCGGAAGCACCTACACCGATGCGGGCGCGACGGCGTCGGACAACTGCGCGGGTGACATTACGGCCAGTATCGTGGTGGGCGGCGACACGGTGAACACGGCCGCGGTGGGGATGTATACCGTCACTTACAACGCAAATGACGGCTACGGCCACAATGCCACTGAGGTTACCCGGACTGTGTCGGTTGTGGACGGCACTGCGCCGGTCATTACGCTGGTGGGCGACGCCTCCATGCAGGTCTTGCTGGGCGCGACCTACACGGACGCGGGTGCGACGGCCATGGACACCTGCGCGGGCAATCTGGAAGCGACAGTGGGCGGGGACGCGGTGAACACGGCGGCGCCGGGTATCTACACCGTGCGTTACAACGTTAGCGACGGCAACGGCAACAGCGCCGCGGAAGTAACGCGGCTGGTGACGGTTACGCCGGTCGGAACGGTGTATCGTGTTGATACCGCGAATGCCGCCGGACCGTGGGACGGCATAACGTGGGCCACGGCCTTCAAGGACATCCAGTCGGCGGTGGACGCGGCGGCAAGTGCGGGCGGCGGCGATATTTGGGTTGCCGCGGGAACCTACGTGTCTGAGAATGATCCGGTGGTGACAATGCGCTCCGGCGTACGCCTCTACGGCGGATTTGCCGGGTCGGAAACCTCCGCGGATCAGCGCGATTGGCAGGGAAATGCCACTTTCATGGACGGGGAAAATGCGCGCCGCTGCGTGACAGGCGCAGATGACGCCGTGCTCGACGGCTTTACCGTCAAGAGGGGGCGTGCTTGGGACTTTGGCGGCGGAATGTATAACAACGCTGCTTCGCCAACATTGACGAACTGCACTTTCGCGGACAACTCGGCCCACGGCGAACTCGTCGATCCCGAGAATCCTCCTCCCGGTGCGAGAACGGGAGGCTGTGGAGGCGGTATTTACAATTACTCTTCCTCACCAACATTGACGAATTGCACGTTCACAGGCAACTCGGCCCGTGACGACTACAACTTCAGCATAGGATGCTTCGGCGGCGGGATGTACAACAACGCCTTCTCCTCGCCAACGTTGACGAACTGCACGTTCACAGGCAACTCGGCGAGTGACGGCGGCGGAATATGCAACTGCAACTCCTCTTCGCCCGTTTTGACGGACTGCACGTTCACGGGCAATTCCGCCACCGACATCGCCGGCGGCGGGATGTGCAACTATAGCGCCTCTTCCCCGACGCTGACGAACTGTGCGTTCACGGAGAACGTGGTTGACTGGGGCGGAGGCGGAGGCGGGATGGGCAACCAATCCTCTTCTCCCACGTTGATAAACTGCACATTCACAAACAACTCGGCCCCCCGCGCAGACGGTGGCGGCGGGATGTACAACGAGTCTTCTTCTCCACTGGTGGCAAACTGCACGTTCACGGGCAACTCGGCCCCGCGCGGTGGCGGGCTGTACAATGTGCTCAATACTTCAATCGAATTGACGAACTGCGAGTTCAAGGGCAACTCGGCCAGTACCGGTGGCGGGGTATGCGACGTTGGCTTCGGTTCTCCGTCGCTGATGAATTGTACGTTTACGGGAAACAGGGGCATCGCGTTTTACACTTATGGTCCGGCCCCGGAATTGGCGAACTGCATCTTTTGGGGCGACCCAGACGGAGAAATTGATTCTTGGAGCTCCCTGGTGACGCACTCCTGTGTCCAGGGCGGTTTCGAAGGTGTCGGGAACATAAGCCTGGACCCGCTGTTTCTAGATGCCGCCGGAGGCGATCTGCGCCTTCAGGACTGTTCCCCGTGCGTCAATACAGGTACTGCGGCGGGTGCGCCCGCCGAGGACATTTTCGGGGTGACCCGTCCTCAGGGCGCGGGGATTGACATGGGCGCCTACGAATCGCTTTCCGGGGGAGACACAACCCCGCCGGTCATCACCCTCAACGGCGACGCGGCTGCTACAGTGGAATGCGGTTCCACCTATGAGGATATGGGCGCGACGGTGACGGACGATTGCGCCACCGGCCTTGCTGCCACGGTGGGCGGCGACACAGTGAACGCGTCGGTTCCCGGCACCTACACGCTCACCTACAACGCCAACGACGGACACGGCAATAACGCCGTTCAAGTCACGCGGACCGTAACCGTGGCGGATGCCGCCCCGCCGAAAATCACGCTCAATGGAAGCAATGGTCCGTTGGCGGGATGGGCGAGAATGGCGGCCAACCGCGGCGCCGCGGCCGTTTACGGCACCCAGGGCGTCGCGGATCCGGACAATTGGCCAGGCGCGCGGTGTGAAGCCGTCTCCTGGACGGACCTTTCAGGCAAGCAGTGGCTCTTCGGCTTTGGAGGCGATCTCAATGACCTCTGGAAGCATGACCCAGCCACGGGCCTCTGGACTTGGATGAAGGGCAGCTCGGAAAAACTTCAGCCGGGGATCTACGGAACACTGGGAATCGGGGCGGCAGATAACACGCCCGGCTCGCGGGGCGAGGCGGCATCTTGGACGGACCTTTCGGGCAACCTGTGGCTTTTCGGCGGTATCGGCTGCGACAGCGCAGGGCATGAGGGATTCCTCGACGACTTGTGGAAATACGACCAGGCTGCCGGAAACTGGACCTGGATGAAAGGTGCCTCAACCGCTGACCAGGGCGGAACTTACGGTGCGCCCGGTGTCTCCGACTCGGCCAGCACCCCCGGTGGGCGCTATATGGCGGTTTCTTGGACGGACCTTTCGGGCAATCTGTGGCTCTTTGGCGGAAGACGCATGGACAACATAACGAACGGCCTGCTCAACGACCTGTGGAAGTACGATCCTATATCGGGGAACTGGACCTGGATGAAGGGCTCCTCGACGTCAGATTCTGAGGGAACCTACGGCACGCCCGGCATCCCGGACCCGGCCAACACGCCCGGCGGGCGTAAAGGCGCGGTCTCATGGACCGATACTTTGGGCAGGCTGTGGCTCTTCGGCGGCACCGGTTATGGCAGTGTGGAAAACCATGGTGAATTGAACGACCTGTGGAAGTACGACACCACCACAGGATACTGGACCTGGATGAAGGGCTTCACAACCTCGAACCATCCCGGAACCTATGGCACGCTCGGCACGCCGGATCCGGCAAACACTCCCGGTGTCCGGGAGAATGCGATCTCATGGACCGACACTTCCGGCAACCTGTGGCTCTTTGGCGGCATGGGCATCGGCGGTACCTGGTATGGGGGCTTCCTCAACGATCTTTGGAAGTATGACGTGTCCGCGGGGGACTGGACTTGGATGAAAGGTTCCTCGACGAACGATAACACCGGGATCTGCGGGACTCTTGGAACGCCAGAAGCGGCCAATACCCCCGGCGGCCGTGCTTTCGCAATATCCTGGACCGATGCCTGGGACGGATTGTGGCTCTTCGGCGGATCCGGCTATGGCTGTGACGCTCCGGAAAATCCCTCGGGTGACCTGTGGCGCATCAATCTCACGGAAACGGTGGCGGTGTGCGGCGCGCCCTACACAGATGCGGGCGCGACGGCGACGGACGCCTGCGCGGGCGACCTGACAGAAAGCATCGTGGTCAGCAGCCCGGTGAACCCAAACGTGCCCGGAACGTACACGGTGACCTATACCGTGGACGATGGCAGTGGCAACACTGCTGCGGCAATGCACACGGTCAATCTGACGGACTCAATCCCGCCGGTTATTGTGTTGCTTGGCGAGGCGGCGGTTACGTTGGAATGCGGTACGTCCTTTTTCGACAACGGGGCCAGCGCCTTGGATAACTGCGCGGGCGATCTGACCGCCAGCATCATGACAGAGAACCCGGTGAATGTCCAAACCGTTGGCGCGTACACGATGCGCTACAACCTATCCGACCCGGCCGGCAACGCTGCTGGTGAGGTCACACGTGTTGTCACGGTTTCCGACACGACTGTTCCGGTGATCACGCTCAATGGCGATGAAACCGTCACGCTGGAGTGTGGCGGCACATACACTGATCTTGGCGCGGCGGCCATGGACACCTGCGCGGGCAATCTGGAAGTGACGGTGGGCGGTGACGCGGTGAACACGGCGGCGCCGGGCACCTACACCGTGCGCTACAGCGCGACCGACGGCCACGGCAACAGCGCGGTTGAAGTCATACGGACAGTCCATGTGGCAAGGCTGCTGACGGTGACGGCGGACGCCAGTACCAAGACCTACGGCGATGGCGATCCGGCGCTGACCTGGCAGGTCACTTCCGGGACGCTTGACCCCGGGGACACGCTGAGCGGTTCATTGGCGCGGGACGCGGGCGAGGACGTGGGATCTTATGCCATTGAGCAGGGAACATTGTCGGCGCCTCCGCAGTACGCCATTGTCTTTGTTCCCGCAAGTCTGACAATCACGCCCAAGGCGCTGACGGTGAGCGGTGCGGCGGCTGCGAGCAAGGTGTACGACGGCACCGCAACGGCCACGATCACCGGCGCCACGCTCATGGGCGTGGTCGGGGCCGATGTTGTTTCGCTGCAAACGCCGGCGGAGGGGATTTTTGACAGCAGGACTGTGGGCACGGGCATCGCGGTGGCGGCAACGCTTGCGCTGGCCGGCGCCGATGCCGGGAATTACACGCTGGCCCAGCCGACAGGCCTGACGGCGGACATCACGCCCAAGGCGTTGACGGTGACCGGCGCGGCGGCGGCGAACAAGGTATACGACACCAGCACGGTGGCCGGGATCAGCAGCGGAAGCAGCCTGTCGGGCGTGGTTTCCGGCGACACGGTGACGCTTTCGGCGCCGGAGACGGGCACGTTTGGCAGCAAAGACGCGGGGACCGGCAAGGCGGTGACCGCCACGTGGAGCATTTCGGGCGCGGATGCGGGCAACTACACGCTGACGCAGCCCGTAGTGACCGCAAACATCCTGCCCGCGCCGCTGACGGTGACCGGCGCCACGGCGTCAAACAAAGTGTACGACGGCACCACGGCGGCCACAATCAGCAACGGCGGCAGCCTGACGGGCGTTTATTCCGGCGACACGGCGGCGCTTTCGGCACCGTCCACGGGCACGTTCAGCAGCAAGACCGTGGGCACCGGCAAGGCGGTGACCGGGGCATGGAGCATTTCGGGCGCGGACGCGGGCAACTACACGCTGACGCAGCCTTCGGTGACGGCCAACATCACGGCCAAGACGCTGACTGTGACCGGCGCCACGGCCTCAAACAGGACGTATGACGGGACCGTTGCGGCGACAATTGCCGGCGCCACGCTTGCGGGGGTTGTTTCCGGCGACACGGTGACCATTTCGACTCCGGTGACGGGCACGTTTGCCAGCAAGAATGCGGGCATGGGCGTCGCGGTGACGGCAACGTTTGTGCTGACCGGCGCGGATGCCGGGAACTACACGCTGACGCAGCCAACCGGCCTGACCGCGAACATCACGGCCAAGGCGTTGACGGTGACCGGCGCGGCGGCGTCGAACAAGGTTTATGATGGGACCACGGCGGCCACGATCAGCAACGGTGGCAGCCTCTCGGGTGTCATTTCCGGCGACACGGTTACGCTTTCCGCACCGTCGGCGGGCACGTTTGTCACCAAGAACGTGGGGACTGGCAAATCGGTCACCGCCACTTGGGGCATTTCCGGCACGGACGCGGGCAATTACACGGTGACGCAACCGACGGGCCTGACGGCGAACATCACGGCCAAGGCGTTGACGGTGACCGGCGCGGCGGCGTCAAACAAGGTCTACAGCGGGACCACGTCGGCCACGATTGCCGGCGCCACGCTGGTGGGCGTGGCAGGCTCCGATGCGGTTTCCCTGGCATCCCCCGGAGCGGGCACATTTGCCAGCAAGAATGTGGGCACGGGCATTGCGGTGACGGCGGCGCTTGCGCTGACCGGCGCCGATTCGGGCAACTACACGCTGACGCAGCCGGCCGGACTGACTGCGGACATCACAGCCAAGGCCTTGACGGTGACCGGCGCCACGGTGCGGAACAAGGTTTACGACGGGACCACGGTGGCCGCGATAGACAGCGGCGGCAGCCTGTCGGGCGTGATTTCCGGCGACACGGTGACACTTTCCACTCCGGCGACCGGCGTGTTCAGCGACAAGAACGTGGGTGCCGGCAAGGCGGTGACCGCCATGTGGAGCATTTCGGGGTCAAGCGCTGGCAACTACATGGTGGCTCAGCCGACGGGGCTGACCGCG
This sequence comes from uncultured bacterium, assembly GCA_937923585.1. Classification (GTDB taxonomy): domain Bacteria; phylum Hydrogenedentota; class Hydrogenedentia; order Hydrogenedentales; family CAITNO01; genus CAITNO01. Next base: position 2,855 of record CALDSM010000766.1, on the reverse strand, counting down.
AACATCACGGCCAAGATGCTGACTGTTATGGGCGCTGCGGCATTGAACAAAGTCCATGACGGGACCACGGCGGCAACGATTGCCGGCCCGTTCACGCTGTGCGGCGTGTTGGGCGCCGATGATGTCGCCGTGGTGGAACCGGTGGTGGGCGCCGCCTTTTCTACCGCGGATGCCGGCACCTATATTCCAGTGACGGCCGTGCTGGCGCTGACCGGCGCTGATGCGGGCAATTACATGCTGACGCAGCCGGCCGGACTCGTCGCAAACATCACGGCCATACCGCTGACCGTGCCCGACATCACAGGGCAGACCCAGGCAGCGGCGGAATCCACGCTCGCCGGCGCGGGGCTGACCGTGGGCGCGGTGACCCAGGTGTGCAGCGGTGCGGTTGCCGCGGGTTTGGTTGCGGGCCAGAACCCCGCGGCACCGGGCCCCGCGCTGCCGGGCGCCGCCGTGTCCCTGGAGATTTCCACGGGCCTGCCGTGCGGTGTGTGGCGCGTGGACCCGAGTGCTCCGGGCACGCAGGACGGCACGTCCTGGGAGAACGCATTCCACACGCTTCAGGTTGCCATTGACGCCGCTGCCGCAGCGGGCGGCGGTGAGGTCTGGGTTGCCGGCGGCACGCTTGCCTCGCCGATCATGTATAACGAGGTTCGCACAGAACTGTGGGGCAGCCCGGCCTCGGCCACCGGTTCGCTGGTGATGAAGGACGGTGTTTCCATGTACGGCGGTTTTGAAGGCTACCGTTCGGGTGCGGGCAGGCTGGAATCCAGCCTTAGCCAGCGCAACCGCAGCCTGAACCGCGCGGTCATTGACGGGTTGGTCGCCCGTGGCGGGAACCCTGCGTATCACGTGGTCGTATTCGGGAAGAGCAGTGGGGCCACCACTGGCGCCGTTCTCGACGGCTTTGATATCACTGGCGGCAATGCGTCCGGTATCGCGGACGACTACCACACGTGGCGCGGCGGCGGCATATTCATCTGGCAGTCCGCGCCCGCGATCCGGAACTGCCGCATCTACGGTAATGCGGCCGGCGTGGGCGGCGGCGGTGTCGCCAATGAGGCGGACGGCGCCGGTGCGGGCGCCGCTTCGTTCCTGAACTGCCTGATCTGCGGCAACACGGCGACCCGCGGCGCCGATGCCGAATCGAACCCGGTCCGCGGCGGCGGCGGCGTGTTCAACAATAAGGGCGGCGCCACGTTCATAGGCTGCACCATTTCCGCCAACAGCCTCGGAACAGCCGGCTACACGTCGTTTGGCGCGTACAGCGCGGGCATGTACAACTGGGACTGCTCCCCGGTCATCAATTCGAGCATTGTCACCTCCAACAACGGGACCAGTTCCGGCGTTCAGGATGAGCAGCCGCATCTTGACGGCAAGGGGACCGTCGTTGTCTATTCGAACGCGGAACTTGCCTGGCAGTCGTTCATGAATCCCGCGGGAACCGGTGGTTGGGTCAACGTCACCGGCATGCCCCCCTGCGGTGCCGGCAACATTACGGCCGACCCGCTGTTTGCCAATGCGGCCGGTGGCGACTACACGCTTCAGCCCGGTTCGCCGTCCATTGACACGGCCGATCCGGCGTTTATTGGCGCCGATATGCACGGCGTGTCCCGGACTGTCGGCGGGCGTGCGGACATGGGCGCCTTTGAATTCCAGTCCGGTTCCCCCGTGCCGGTGATCCGGCTGAACGGTGATGCATCAGTAACGGCGGACTGCGGCGGCACATACACGGAACCGGGTGCAACCGCCACGGACGGGTTCGGTGCCTCCATTGAGGTCACCATAGGCGGCGACACGGTGAACACGGCGGTGCTTGGCGCGACGTACACGGTCACGTACAACGCCGGTGACGGCGCCGGGAACAATGCACTGGAGGTGATCCGGACCGTGACGGTTGCGGATGCAACGGCACCAGTGATCACGCTCAGCGGTGCTGCATCTGTCAGCGTGGCGTGCCGGGACACGTACACGGATACGGGCGCGACCGCGGCGGATGTTTGCGCCGGTGACTTGACGGGCGGCATCGCGGTCACCAACCCGGTGGACACGAACATTGCGGGCACCTACACGGTGCGCTACAACGTGACGGACGCCTCGGACAACCGCGCGGCGGAGGTCACGCGCACCGTGACCGTGACGGACACGGTTGCTCCGGTCATCATACTTAACGGCCCGCCGTCGGTAACGATGGACTGCGGGGGCCCGCACGCCGATGCAGGCGCAACTGCCGCAGACGCCTGTGCGGGTGATCTTACGGGTGTGATCGAGGTCACCAACCCGGTGAATCTGAGCGTTGCCGGCACGTACACGGTGCGCTACAACGTCGAAGACCCGTCGCACAACGGCGCGGCGGAGGTGACGAGGACGGTGACGGTGACGGACACAGACACGACGGCACCGGTCATCATGCTCAACGGGACGGCCGCGGCCACTGTGCAGTGTGGAACGACCTACGCGGACGCGGGCGCTACCGCCAGCGACACGTGTGCCGGCAGCCTGGCCGTTACCGCCGGCGGTGACGTGGTGGACACGTCGGTGTCTGGCGCCGTATACACGGTCACTTATGGCGCAACCGACGGCAACGGCAACAGTGCCGACCAGGTAATACGACTGGTGACGGTTGTGGACACGACCAAGCCGGTGATTTCCCTGATCGGCGCCAATCCGGTGACGGTTGCCTACGGCGTGAGTTATGTGGACGCGGGGGCGACGGCCGCCGATTCCTGCGCGGGCAACCTCACGGGCGGCATCGTGATAATGAATCCTGTAAACACATGCATACCCGGCACCTACACGGTCACCTATAACGTGAGTGACGATAGCGGCAACCATGCTGATGAAACCATGCGAAC
>CALDSM010000765.1 GCA_937923585.1 uncultured bacterium | reverse complement strand
GCCCAGGTGCTGAATCCGCCCGGCGCGGCGGTGCTCCAACAGCAACTCGCCCAGCCCCCGGTCCCAAAGGTCAAGCCAGTCCGCCCGGTGAAACATCATGCACCAGAGACGTTCGACGCCGAGTTGCTCAAAGGTCCGCGCGATGGAGCCGGCGACCTGCGGGAGATTGGCCGGGTCCAACTGCGCGGACAGTTTGGAGACGATCCGCGCCTCGTCCGACACGCCCATGCCGCGCAATGCCCGGCCCAGAACGGCCTCGCTGTCGCCGTAGGCCTGGGCCGTGTCGAAACAGCGAATTCCCAAATTCCAGGCCGTTTCCAAAATGGTGGCTGCCTTGCGGTCGTCGGGCTTGCCCTGGGCGTTGGCAATCCCATAGTCCATGCCCAGTTGCACCGTGCCGAGGAAGATGCGGGACAGCGTCTCGTCCCGCCACGTAAACTCCGGCAATCCAGAACAGGGCAAACCCATGCCGTTTGGTCCTCGCATTGCAGTCATCCATTGCCACCCGTTGGGAACCCGTGCGCTCCGCGTCAACGATACCTAACGTACGCGACCTTGTGGCGCGTGAAGAACTCGATGCCGGTTTTCCCCGCCTCGGGCAGCCCCGCGCCGGAGTGCTTGATGCCGCCAAAGGACAACTGGGGCTCCTTGAGCGCGGAGTGCATGTTCACGTGCGTCAGCCCCGCTTCGGTCTTCTCCACGAAGGTCAGCGCGCGCGACAGGGACGCGGTGAACACGGAGGAACTCAGCCCGAATTCGACGTCGTTGGCCACGCGCACGGCCTCGTCAAAATCCCGAACGCGCATCAGCGACAGCACGGGGCCAAAAATCTCCTCTTTGGCAATCGTCATCCCGGGCGTAACGCCGGCAAACACGGTGGGCTCGATGAAGCAGCCCTTGTCCATGCCGTTGCCGATGATCCGCTTTCCGCCCGCGACCAGTGCGGCGCCCTGTTCGAGGCCTGTCTCGATGTACCGGAGTATGTCCCTGCACTGCGCTTCGCCGCATACCGGGCCCATGGTGGCGTTGAGATCGTGCCCGTTGCCGACCTTTATCTGCGCGACCCGTTCCCGGACCATTTCCAGGAACCGGTCGTAGACACCGGACTCGACGATGGCCCTGCTGGTGGAGGTACACCACTGCCCGGCGCATGCGTAGGCCGCCAGCACGGTGGCGTCAGCGGCCGCGTCAAGGTCCGCGTCCGCCAGCACCACGATGGGGTTCTTGCCGCCCATCTCCAACTGCGTTCGCGCCAGCGTCTCAGCAGCCTTCTTGTGAATGCCCGTGCCGACGGGCGTCGAACCGGTGAACGAGATTGCCTTGATAGCCGGGTTGGTAACGAATTCCTCGCCCACCACCGACCCGTCGCCCGTGACCAGATTGAGCACCCCCGGCGGAAGTCCGGCCTCTTCGAACGCCTCCACAAAACACACCCCGGTGCGCGGTGTCAGGCTGGCCGGCTTGAACACCACGGTGTTGCCCGCCATCAGCGCCGGGACGGCCTTGCGGCAGGGCACGTTGAACGGGAAGTTCCACGGGCTGATGATGCTCACCACGCCCAGCGGCTGCCGGATGCAGTACGCGAACACGCCCTCGTGCTCGGACGGTACCGTGTCCCCGTAGAGGCGGCGGCCCTCGCCAATCTGCCAGCCCATTTCGTTGATCGCAGACGCAATCTCGCCCATGGATTCGCGCAGGGTTTTGCCGTTCTCCGTGGTAATGATTTCGGCTATGGCTTCCCTGCGCCGCTCCATCGCGGTCAGCGCCCGGCCCAGGATTTCCGCACGTTTGGGCGCGGGGGTGTTTGCCCAGACTCCGAACGCCGCTTCTGCGGCGTCAATGGCGCGGACCGCATCCTCCCGGCCGGAACGCTGGAATTCACACGTCGTTCGCGTCAGATCGGCCGGGTCTCGGTGTTCGTGCAGCGCTCCCGTGGCTGCATCCAGCCACACGCCGCCGATGAAGTTTCTTGCCCGGGGAACCTGCATGGAACCAAACCTCCGTTTCAAGCGTCCCGACGGGACATTACCAGACGGTGTACCCGCCGTCCACCAGCATCACGCTGCCCGTGGTGTAGGTCGAGGCGTCGGACGCCAGGTACACCAGGGCGCCCTTCAGTTCATCCGTCCGCCCATAGCGTTTCATGGGCGTCATGCTGACATTGCGCTCATAGGCCTCCTTGATCGAAGCCGTCGCCGCGGTCTGTTCCGTGAGAATGTAGCCCGGCGCGATGGCATTGACCCGGATGTTGTACGGCGCCCACTCCGCGGCCATGCCCTTCGTCAGTTGCGCGACGGCCGCCTTGGCCACACAGTACGCCACGTTGTGCCGCGGTGCGATGTTGCTGATCACGAAGGCGTTGATGGACGCGATGTTGACAATGCTGCCGCCCGTCCCGCGCGCGATCATGCGCTTTGCGACGCGCTTTCCAAAGTAGAACATTCCGGAAAGGTTGATGTCCATTATCTCGCGCCAGACTTCGTCGTCCACTTCATGCAGCGCGACCCCCTCGGAAGGCCTTGCCGCGTTGTTGACCAGGATGTCAATGGGACCGAGCGCGTTTTCCACGTCCAGGATGAAACGGTCAATCTGTTCGGGCTTCGACACGTCGGCTGTCCCAAAGAAGGACCTGCGCCCCAGGGCGGCGAGTTCGGCGGCCGTCTGCGCGCCCGCCTCCTCCAGCAGGTCACAGACGGCGACATCGGCGCCCGCCTCGGCAAGGGCGATGGCGTGCTGGCGTCCAAGCCCGCGTGCGCCTCCGGTCACCACGGCAACCCTTCCCGCAAGGTCGAACATCTCCCTCACACTGCGGTCTTCATCGCTCATGTCACTTCCTCTTGCCGCCGGTCTTCTTTGGCGCAAGTCCGGGCCAAACGCGGTCGCCGAACACACCCTGCCAATCCTGCATGAAGCCCGTCATCCGTTTGTCGGTAAACGGGTGCTCGTAGAGCAGCGAAAGGAATTCCATCCGCATTGTGCAGATGTCGGTGCCGGCGACGGCAAACTCCCCAAAGGACCTGGGCAGTCTGCCGCAGGAGAGAGTCTTTGTCTTGAAACCGTAATTGTCATACATCTTCCTGACCGGCGCCACCATTTCCACGTTTTGGTCTATGACCTGATCCAGGGGGCCGTTGAACAGCGCCGCCACATCGGCGCCGTGCTTGCCGACGAGGTACGCCTGGGCAATGGAGCACACGGTGGTGACCGCGATCTTCATGTCCGGCTTCTCGCGCTTGAGCTGAATGAGCGCCTGGATGCCGGCGATGCTGATGGGAAGCTTGACAATGATCTTGTCCGAGAACTTGTGAAGCCAGCGGGCCTGCTCAAGAAGGGGATTGAGTTCCTTCCAGCCCAGCACCTGGCAGAAGACCGGGCCGGGCGACGCCTCGACCACGCGCGACAGGGTGGCCTCCATGTCCGGCCCGCCTTTGGGGATGAGGCTCGGGTTGGTTGTGACGCCGTCTATGATGCCCCATTCGCGGGCCTGCAGGATCTCTTTCGGGTCGGAACTGTCCAGGAACAATTGCATGATCGCCTAAACCTCCATAAAGTCTAATACACGCGCCCTTTTGACTGCGGTGGCCATGCCGCCGCTTTTGCTTGCCGTACCAGTGACGCGACGGGCGGCAGAGAAAGCGGCGGCATGGCCACCGCAGTCAAAAAAAGGCCGCTTCTTCAGACGCTCTACACTGCCACGTCTTCGTGTTTCTTCGCCGAAATGCTAGAACAACTCGCCGGCGAGGTCCGCCAGATAACCGGCTATCCGTTCGCTATAGGCACGGTAAAACTCCGGCGACAGGCTGTAGAACTCGTCCCGGCAAAGGAACCGTCCATTCTCATCGCGCCGCCCCACGAAGCGGAAACTGTAATGATGAAACACCATATGATGCCGCGAAATGGTCTGATCAGCGGCCGTCTCGAAAGCATTGAGGCATTGCGCGGCAAACGCGGAGCCCGCTTCGGCCTCGGTGCGCGCATACGCCACCGCGTCGTCCCACCACCGGCGGAAAACGTCGGGATGGCATTCCTGCAAAACCTCCGCGAAGATCAGTTGCAGCATGGGCGATATTTTGTAGTGGTGCCGTCCGCCGGTGGCGCGCTGGATCACGCGGCGGGGCCCGGCGGTCAGGTCGTCTGCCGAGTGAAAATCGAGCAGGACACCGAACTCCTCGGCAATCGCAAACTGTCCGCGCACACGCTTCTCCAGACCTTCGAGGCCGTCGGGACAGCGGTAGTCGTAGCTCTTCTCCTGCCCGAAATTGGGCGCCACGTGCGTCACGGGAAGACCCCGCCTTTGTATCTCTCCCAGGACGAACAGCAGTTCCTCATCGGTCGTCAGGCAGTCAAAGGCGGCAATCTCCGGCGGGTGCTCGTCTATGGTGAACTCAAGGTCATAGGGTCTTCCGTCCTTGAGCCTGCTGATGTGTTCACCGAGCGTCTCCAGTGTCCGGAGCGCATCCCAGTACTTGCCGACAAACCCGTCCACCCGGGCTTCGTCCAGCCTGTACGTTCTGCCGCCGATGTGCCTGGGCGCCGCATGATACGCGAGGATCATCCGCCGCTCGCGGTCGTTCGGAATCTTGCTGCGGAGATATCCCGTGGACGCACCCGAGAGTGCTGCGTAGTCCAGTATGTCGGCCATGTCCAGCGTGTAGAAGGTGTAGTATCCGGCCGCGTCAATGACCGCTTTCGCGCGTGCAAGGCCGTCTTCGCCCCGCTTTATCTGTATGTGGTCCGCGTCGGCGCCGTACCGCAACGGCGTTCCGTGCTGAAGCGCGGCGAGCACCCCGGACAGCCACAGTCCCTCCCAGGTGCTTCCCGTGTAGCCGGTCTCAATCGTGCCAAAGCCGCACGCATAGTTCTTCGGGGCGGGGCGGCACTCAAGAAGGTCGTCGAGCAGATTGAGTTCACGCACGGAATTCTGGATCGAATTGGCGGCAAACCCGCATCGGCTCATTGCGTCGAATATGCCGGGCCAGACCGACGTGGTCATCCTGACCCCGATCCCAAGCCTCGGCGTGGCCCCCCAGGGCTGCGGACCCGATTCGGGCTTGACGGCGGTCACGTAGCGATGCACGATCGAGGCATCCGTGGGATAGGCGTTCACGCGGACGCCGGTCGAAAGCGACTGGCTCCCCAGCGGCGGACCCAGCGCCTCAGTGCCGCCGCCGTTGCCGATTTCGACAAACACCTGCTGGCCGTCGGGGAGTTCGGCCAGCAGGAACACCGCCGCGCCACGGCGCGTGCATGATCCCGCGAAAGGCCTTGCGCCATCCACATCTGGCAGTGCATTCCCGGCCGCCTGAACTTCGAGCCACTGGTCCGCAACGCGTTCAACAGCGCGCCACGCCGCGGCGCAATCCCAGGTGGCCGTATCGAGAACCCCCGGATTCCTGACCGGGTCCATCTCCAACCTGCGGAATTTCATGTCGCGCTGTCCACCTCTGCTGTCAGTCGCACTCGTTTCCGATGGTCCGCTGCGGCTCTGTCGTGCCCGGCTTCAAGGAAGGACCGGGGTGTTCTTGGGCAGTATCCGCAGGCGCGATGCCTGCGTCTTGTCCCTTCACGCGGTTCCTTCTGTTGCCGTTGCGTCTCGTGGCCCGACCGGGCTTCTCGCACGTCTCTTCCGTGCGGCGAAGTGCAGAATGTCTACCTTCCACTATTGTGTCGCCTGTTTCCTCTCCAAAGCAACCGTTCGCATTCCGCCGCCCGTTTGTGCCGCCAACGCTGCAGTGCCGGGCAGGCGGCCAAACCTGTGCTACACTGAATCCCTGATTGCGCGATGTGGTCCAATTCAACCGGGAACAGCCGGGTTCGTGACCGGGATGCGGACGAACCAAGGATGCAGATTCCGCGGACAGCAACGGTTCCTGACCGTGGCAACCCATTAGCCCCGGGAAAGGCGTGGCCTGCGGGAGGCGTGGCCCCGCTTTCTTGCAGTTTGGTAACGTTCGTCGCGTTGCGGAGAGATTCGCAGTCCGAATGTGGCGCTGCGGCACAAGGCAGGAACTGCGGGGCAGGACGGTTGCCGGCTGTTGGGACCCTGTGGCGTGGCACACGCTTTGCCCAAGGGCGAAGGAAAGGGAAGTCATGGTTCTGAATTTCGGGCAATCCTTTGCGTGGGGATTCCTGCTCACGGCCTCATTCTTGGTCTCGCCCGGCGGCGGGGCCGCGGAAACGACCGTGCTCGACCGCGCAACGATTGTGACCGATTCCGATCAGCCGTCTTATGTGCAGTACGGGGTCGAGGAACTGGCTGGATATCTGGAGGAGGCCGCCGGAAACAGGATGCCCGTCGTCACCGCGCCGGATTGCACAAACCCGGTGCAGATTCTCGTCGGAACGAAGACGGTACGGGAGATTCTGCCCGAATGCCTTCCTGACGAGAAACTCGGCGGGGAGGGGTATCTCGTGAAGGTCGCGCCAAAGGGCCGTTCAATGTGCCTGGTCGCCACCGGCACCACACCGCACGGAACAAAAGCGGCCCTGGGGCTCCTGATGAAGGTGATCCGGGTGGAAGGCGGGTCGGCGTCTGTGCCGTCCTCTTTGAGCCTGACCGGCAAGCCCGCGCTGGCCAGGCGGGGTCTTCACTTCAACGGCTGGGCGTTCAACCATCCCTATTCGTTCCGCAGTTGGCGCGAAGCGGACTGGCAGCGCTTCTTGGACGTTCTCGCCTGCCAGGGCGTCAACCTGTTTTACCTCTGGCCGTTCATTGAGATCATGCCGGTCCCGCTTTCTCCCGAAGACGGGGCCTATCTGGAGGAATGCCGCCGCGTGGTGGACTATGCGCAGCGGAAGCATGGCATGGAAGTGTGGATCATGCAGTGCACCAACCGGGTCGCAAAGGACCGCTGCGGTGTGGCGGACCCGCGGCTGCGCCCCTACTGGCGGCCCTCGCAGGAGGACTTGAATCCCGGAAACCCCGAGCACCTGCAATCCATCCTGGCGTCGCGCGAAGCCATGTACCGCATCGTCAACAACGCGGACGGGGTGTGCAACATAGACTCCGACCCCGGCTTCTGTCCGGGCAGCCCCCTGGACGACTACATTAAGGTCTTGCAGGGTTGCCGGACCCTCCTCGACCGCCACAACATCCACGGAAAACAGGCGAAACTCATCAACTGGATGCTGTGGGGCTGGGGACGCCGGGCCATGGCTGTCGAAGGCCTTCCTGAACATCAGCGGCTCACGCTGCAGGGCATCAAGAAGGGCTTGCCGGAACCGTGGGAATTGATCTGCTCCCAGTTTGGATTTCTGCTGCCGGACCAGCACCAGTTCCTGCCGGTCTGCCGCGAGGAAGGCGTGCTCGGAAAGACCGTATTCCTGCCCTACGGCATTATTGAGTTCGAGCCCTCCTACCCGAAAACCAACCTGGAGATTGACGGCATCCGGGAAACGTTCAGGCATCAGGTTGACCCGTTTCCTGAACTCGCGGGCGCCATGGGCAATGTGCAGACACCGTTGCTCCAGCTCCCCAATGTGTATTTCTTCACGTCGGCCATGTTCGACAGAGACTGCCGAAAGCAATCTGAACAGGACGTGATGCGGGACTTGGCGCGCCACATTTACCCTGAACAGAAACAGCTTCTTGCCGACTGTTACCTGGCAATGAAGGAGCCTGACGCAGCAAGGGTGGAAACGCTGGCCAATCAACTTGACCTTGCCGTCAGGGAAGATCGGCTCGGGCGCTCCGGTCTCTTTGGCCGCAAACTGTTTCCCGATCCGGGCATTGTGGCCAGAACCCTGGTCCTGCAACTGAGGCTCCGGGCGGCGCAGGAGGCGTTGGTGCAGGGCGTTACGGCCGCCACGCCAAAAGCAGAGTGTGAAGCACTGCTGCGCGGCCACTTCGACGCCTATCTTGCATGGGACACCGCGCATGGCTGGCACGCGCTGTGGGGCTGGGACAAGTGGCCGCCCGCCGGCCCAAGGTTTTCCGCCGTTGCCGAAAGACTGCGTGCCGGCCTCGGCGGTCAACCGGGGGTGGATGCCTGCCTGGACGCGGTCGTGAAGAGTCTTTCCGACAAATATGAGGAACGGAGCATACGGGAAGGCTGTCTGGCGCCCTGGAAGCAATAGTAGGCGCGGCGCGACCGGCATGAAGTCCCTTGCCCGTCGTTTGTGTCTGGATTTGCGGACGCCTATCATGTCTTGCTGAATACAGGGCCGCTTTCAACGCGAGGGAGATTCGATGGTTTTCATGACTGGGGTGGTGACGCTTATGCTGGCGGCGGGGTTCTCCGCCGGGGAACCACTGGGACAGCAGGCCATGGCGTCTGCGTCGGTTCTCTCGCTCGACGGTGAATGGCTGCTGGCAACGGACCCCCGCAACGGGGGGGTAACCGGGGAATGGTTTCTGGCGCCACGCCCGGAGGCAGTGAAGACCAGTGTCCCATGGATTATACAGGACGCCTTTCCGGGCTACCATGGGCTTGCATGGTACTGGAAGACCTTCGAGGCTCCGGCCAATCCGCATGCAGGGGGCCGTTATCTGCTGCGTTTCTGGGCGGCGGACTACAAGGCCGAAGTGTGGCTGAACGGCCGGCCCGTGGGCGGACACGAAGGGGGAGAAACGCCGTTCACGCTGGACATTACGGACGCAGTCGAGCCGAATGCGGCCAATCTCGTGGCGGTGCGCCTGCTGAATCCCTCGCACGAGCCCATTGACGGCATTGTGCTGAACGAAACCCCGCACCGCAACAAGGTGATTCCGTACTCCGGGGGCGGCTCCTTCAATCACGGCGGGCTGGTGGACTCCGTAGAGCTTATCGTAAGCCCCGCGCAGCGCATCGAGGACCTGTTTGCAGAGCCGGACCCGAAAACGGGCGACGTGCGGGTGGACGCAAGGGTGAACAACACATCGGCGAACGAAGTGGCAGTCCGCATCGAGTTCATCATAGCGCCGGCAATGAGTGGGGAGACGCTCCATTCCGTTGCCGTGTCACAGCCCCTGGCTCCGGGCGAGAACGGGGTAAACGCCGTGCTTCACGTGGATTCACCGCGCCTGTGGCAGCTCAATGAGCCCACGCTGTACCGTGTCACCGCGCGCGTCACCGCGCAGGGCGCCAACTCCTGTGACGAGCATTCAGTGCGGTGCGGTTTCCGCGATTTCCGCTTCGAGAACGGCCACTTCCGCCTCAACGGCAAGCGGCTGTTCCTGCGCTGCTCGCACACGGGCAACCACTCCCCGGTGGGGCTCCAAATGCCGCCCGACCCTGACATGCTGCGCCGCGATCTGATAAACGTCAAGATGATGGGCTTCAACGCGATTCGCTTTATTGCCGGGGTGGCCACGCGCTTTCAACTGGACCTCTGCGACGAAATCGGCCTCATGGTGTACGAGGAACACTTCGGAAGCTGGTGCCTTGCCGATTCGCCCATGATGGCCGACCGCTTTGACCGCGGTCTCGTCGAAATGATCAAGCGCGACCGAAATCATCCCAGCGTGACCATGTGGGGATTGCTGAACGAAACGGGCGACGGCCCCGTTTTTCGCCATGCCGTGGACGCGCTTCCCCTGGTGCGCCGGCACGACAAGTCCCGTCTTGTGATGCTCAACAGCGGGCGTTTCGACGGGCAGGGCGGCAACGCGATGACCGGGATGGAAATGTGGCGCGCGGCCTTTGACTCCAATCCAAACATCATTCACAACCCGACTTCAACCACCCGGAAGGACTTGGGTATCACCTGGAAGCCCGGACAACTCTCCCTGCATCCGGGACAGAAGGGCGAATACGCCGCGCTCCGATGGACCTGCCCCTCCGACGGCGCGTACTCCGTGAAGGGCGTCTTTGCCAGCATCGCCGAGCATGCGACCACCGATGTGCACGTCATCCGGAACGGCCAGCCGCTGCACGCCGGATTCGTCAACGTCAACAACGCCGAGGCCGAAAGTCCCTTCGACCTGCACGTTCAGGCAAAGGCGGGCGACACCCTGGACTGGGCTGTTGGATACGGAAACGGCGACTATGGCGCCGACTCAACCGGGCTTGCCGTGCAAGTGACCGCCGGTGACGGGACAGCGTTTGACCCCTCCGCCGGCTTTTCCCCGGAACGCAATCCGAACGGCCCGTGGAGTTACGGTTATCTCGCGCCCGGGGCCGCACCGGACACCGCCACATTCAAGCCCTTTGACATGGGAAGAACCCAGAAGGCCATCGGAACCCTGAGCAATCCCAATTCGGCGGAATGGGAGGATGTGCTGAACGACCAGCACCCCTACCAGCGCACGCCGCACACGGCGGGCGTGATTCACTTCCTGCGCACGGTGGACGGCGGCCAGAACCCCGTGTTCATTTCCGAATACGGCGTCGGGAGCGGCGTTGACCTGTGGCGCGTCGCCCGCCATTATGAACAGATTGGCAAGGAGGGGTCCGAGGACGCGCAGTTCTACCGCGACAAGCTGGACCGCTTTCTCGCGGATTGGGAACGCTGGAAGATGGATGAATGCTTCGCCAGCCCGCAGGACTTCTTCGGCGACAGCGTCCGCAAAATGGCCCGGGAACGCCTGCTGGGCCTGAATGCCATCCGGGCCAATCCGAACATGGCGGGCCACAGCCTCACCGGAACCGTGGACCAGGGCATGAGCGGCGAGGGACTGTTCACGACCTTCCGCGAATTGAAGCCCGGAACAACGGATGCGCTGTTCGAGGCGCTGGCCCCCCTGCGCATGTGCCTCTTCTGCGAACCGCAGAACATATACCGCGGCGGGCGCATCCGCCTCGAGGCCGTCCTGGCCAACGAAGACGTTCTCGCGCCCGGCGAATATCCCGTGCGCGTGCTCGTGGTGGGCCCCGGAACGACGCGTGTCATGGACAAGGTCGTTACCGTGACGGTTCCCGCCGCCGACGGCAAGACCGAGTCACCGTTTGCGCTGCCCGCGTTTAACGAAGAGATCACGGTGGACGGTCCGGCGGGTGACTACCGCTTCCTGGCGCAAATGGAGAAGGGCGGCGCCCCCCTGGGCGGCGAGTTCACGTTCTCCGTGACGGACGCCGCGGCCATGCCGACGGTGGACAGCGAAGTTGTGCTGTGGGGAGAAGACGCCGGCCTTGCCGCGTGGCTCGCGGAACACGGCGTCAAGATGCGCCCCTTCTCCGCGGAACCGCCGAAACGGCGCGAATTGATTCTGGTATCCGCCAAACCCGCAGACGACGGCGGCTCCGAGGCATGGTCCGCACTGATGCGGCGCGTGGCGCAGGGCTCCTCGCTGGTCTTCCTGTCTCCCGAAGTCTTCCGGCAGGGAGACAACGCCCTTGCCCGCCTGCCGTTGAAAAACAAAGGCACGCTCGCCCGCCTGAACGGCTGGCTCTACCACAAAGACGAATGGGCCAAGCAGCATCCCGTATTCGACGGTCTCCAGTCCGGCGGCATGATGGACTACGGTCTCTACCGCGACATCATTCCAGACCTCGTCTTCGAGGGCGCGGAAGACCCCGCTGAAGCCATCGCGGGGGCAAACAACGTGTCCTGCGGCTACGCTTCCGGCCTGATGACGGCGGTCTACCCCTTTGGCGCGGGCCGCTTCCTCCTGAACACGCTGAACATACGCGAAAACCTCGGCACAGACCCCTCCGCCGAACGCCTCCTCCGAAACCTCCTGCGCTACATGGACCGGGAAACGGAAGAGCCCCTGGCGAGACTCCCCGAGGACACGGAGAACCAACTGGCCGAACTTGGATATCGCTGATCATGCCTCCGCAGACTTCATCCACAACGCACCGATTTTCCAAAGGGTCCCGATTCGAACGGGGCGAGAACGGGATACCATTCCCCTTGAACACATTTGCCGCACCCATGAGGAGGGAGACACACATGAACATCGTTCGAACGCTCGCACTGGCAGTGGTCCTGACGGTCCTCGCCATCCCATTTGCCCAGTCTGCCGAGACCGCCCAAACTGGCGCGGCAGTTGATTTCGGCAAGACAGCGGGAAGGATTCGGGCGCTGCACGGCGTGAACAACGGCCCGGTCAACTGGGGCATCGGCGCCGACCTGACGAACTACCACAAGGAGGCCGGATTCCCGTCCGTGCGGCTGCACGATTGCCACTACGCGGGTCAGAACGTGGTGGACATTCATTTCATCTTTCCGATCTTTGATGCGGATGCCGACGACCCGAAGTACTACACCTTTGCCGAAACCGACGCCTACATTGCGGGGATTGTGAACAACGGCGCGCAGATCACCTGGCGGCTGGGGGAGAGCATCGAATGCCGGAGCCGCCAGTACTCCAACGGCGGGTTTTACGTGCAGCCCCCGAAGGATTTCGCGAAATGGGCGAAGATCTGCGTCAACATCATCCGGCACTACAACGACGGCTGGGCCAACGGATTCCATTGCGGCATTAAACACTGGGAAATTTGGAACGAGCCCGCCGAGAAGGTCTCCGGCATGTGGCCGGGCACCCAGCAGCAGTACTTTGAGATGTATGAAACCGTCGCCGCCGCGATCAAGGCCCACGACCCGGCGCTCAAGGTTGGCGGCCCCGCGACCTGCCACATCAACCATGACATTGTCCGTCCGTTCCTGGCCTGGTGCCGCGACCGGAAAGTCCCGCTCGATTTCTTCACCTGGCACTGCTACACGGGCGCGCCCCAGGATGTGGCGTCCAATGCCGTGAAGGCCCGGAATCTGCTCGACGAATACGGATTCCCGAATGCCGAAAGCCATGTCACCGAATGGCACCCCATGTGGTACCCGTGGGAAAACTCCGTTGATGCCAACGAGTTGGGCAATCCAAGCCCGCAGAAGTACGCCGCAATGCGGGAGAAGTTTGATGTCATGCGGGGCCCGAAAGCGGCCGCGTTCGTCGCATCGGCATTGATGCGGATGCAGGACAGCCCGCTCGACATGGCGAACTATTACACTGCCGACACGAACCCGTGGGGCATGTTTGACGGCTTCAGCGTTCCAGGTCGTGTCTATTACGCGTTTGTTGCATTCAATCAACTGACCAAGACACCCAACCGCGCGGCCTGCGATTTACAGGGCGTGCCACAGCCGGAAATGACAATTTGCGCGGGCCTGTCGGACGACCGCAGGCTTGCCTCCATTCTAATCAGCAACTATGACTCCGCGCCGCACAAGGTGGTCCTCCAGTTCCAGAACCTGCCGTTGCCGCAACCGGTGGAGGCGGAGACGCTTGCCGTTGACGGCGAACATGAGCTGGCTTCCGTGGGCAAGACTGTTTTGGCCTTGGAACAACGGGAACTGACGCTGGACCTTCCCGACAATGCCGTGTATCTGGTGAGATTTGGCGCGCCGTCGTCCAAATGAAACGCCGCTTTGGCGCGATTTCGCAAGGAGACCTGTGATGAAACGTTTCTTGGGCCTGTTCATTATGGCTGCCGTGGTCGCCGATGCGCGTCTGCATGCGGAGGGTGGCGACCCCTGGGGCACGCAGCCGCCAACACCCGCGGTGGTCCATTCGGCAACGCTTTCCCCGCTCCAGCAAATCCTTCCACTGCGGGGCGAATGGGACTTTGTGACGGACCCTTCGCTTATGGGACGGCACCGCATGGGCAAGGGCCCCGGCTGGAACGAGCCGGACTGGGCTGAGGCGCGCAAGATTAAGGTTCCCGGCTGCTGGGAGGCGCAGGGTGTCGGCGAGCCGGGGATGAGCCATGATTGGGGGTTGCCTTTCGACTGCATTCCCAGGCCGCTGAACCATGTCTACATGGGAACGGCGCGCTACCGCCGGGCTGTTGATATCCCCGCCGACTGGACCGGCAAACGCATCTGGCTCAAGGTGGGCGGGGTACGGACCGAAGCCTGGCTCTGGGTCAACCATCAGCGCGTGGCACATCTGAACACGTACTGCGGTGCCTACAAGTATGACATCACGGACCTGGTGAAACCGGGTGAGGTGGCCGAGATCGTCGCCACCGTGCGAAACGACACGCCCAGCCGGAAAGGATGCGCGGCAGCCTTTCACCGTTTCGGCGGTTTTTACCGGGACATTGAACTTGAGGCAACGCCGACGACGCGGCTCGATGATGTCTGGGTGCGCGGGGATTTTGACAAGAAGACTGCCCTGCTAAACGTCAGCGTTCGCCGTGAAGGCGGGGCGGTTTTGGCAAACGCCGCGCTGGATATTGTCGTTCACACGCTCGACGGCGAGCCGGCAGGGACCCTCCATCAGCCGTTGACTTTGGACGCCAACGGCAACGCCGACGTCGTATGCGCAGTGCCGCTGACCGTGTTCCGCCCCTGGTCGCCGGAAACGCCCGGCCTGTACCTTGCGGAAGTGACGCTGGTCTCGGAGAACACCCCGGTCCATGGGTGGCACGAACGGTTTGGCGTCCGCAAACTGGAAGTGCGCGGAGATCGCTTCTATCTGAACGACACACCCTACTTTCTTCGCGGATACGGCGACGATTACATCTATCCGATGACCCTGACCTCGCCGCCGGACCGGGAGGAGCATCTCAAACACCTTTTGCTTGCCCGGAAGGCCGGCTTCAATTATGTACGGCACCACACGCATTGCGAGATCCCGGAGTTCTTCGAGGCGGCGGACGAGGCGGGCATTCTCATCCAGCCGGAACTGCCCTACTACCATGACATCACACCGGAGGGTTTCGCGTTCGACCCCCTTCGGGATATCCAGGAACTCTACACGCACTACCGTCGTTACGTATCCTTCGCGGCCTATTCGACCGGAAACGAGGGCCACCTCGGCAGCCCCCTGGATCGCGAAATCTACCAGTGGGCCAAACGCACCGACCCCGACCGAATCATGCAGCACCAGGACGGCGGCTGCAACACCTTGGAGAACGCCGACTTCTTCACCCCCAACGGCTACGGGCTGGCATCGTCCATCATGCCCTGGGCACCCGGCGCGTTTGATGCGCTGGAGGTGCCGTTCGTTGCCCATGAATACCTGAACCTGGGCATCAAGATGGACCCGCGTTTGGCGCCGAAGTTCACCGGGGCAATCCCCGCACCCCGAAGTCTTGAGGATTACGAGGCTTCGCTCCGCGCAGCGGGGCTCGACCGCGCCTGGGGCGACGCCTGTCTCAACGCCGCACACGCCCTGCAGGGCTATTATCAGAAACAGGGGTTGGAGCAGGCGCGGCTGGACCCGGCCTGCGACGGGTATTCGTACTGGACCATCGTGGACGTCATGGTGCCCCAGGAGGACACATACACCGGCCAGGGTTTCCTGAACGCCTTTTGGGAGGAGAAGCCCGGCGGGCTTACCCTTGACCAGTTCCGGCGGTTCAACGGCCCCACGGCAATCCTCGCAAAGACCGAACCGGACAGTGCCGTCGCGGTGTGCGGCGATTCCCGCAGGGTGACCCTCTGGGTTTCGCATTTCGATGCCGTGCCCCTGCATCAGGCACGGATTTCCTGGACGCTGAAGACGGTCGCTGAGACCCTGGCCAAAGGAACCCTCGCGCCGTTCGATGCGGCGCCGGGTGACGTCAAGGAACTGGGCGCATGCAGTTTTGTGGTTCCCGAGCTGGACAAACCCGCGCATGCGGTGTTCGAGGTGTCACTCGACGGCACCAACATCACCAATTCCTGGGACTACTGGTTCTTCCCAAAGCGCGCTGCGAAACGGGGCGACGGCATGGCGGCCACGGAAGATATCCTCGACGTGCTGTCCAAACGCTATCCCGGCATTGTCCGGCTGGGAACGCCCGAGGCGGAAGATGCCCAACTGGCCATCGGTTCCTGGGATCACCCCGACCTTGTTACCGCCAGCCAGAAAGGCAGGCGGGGCATTATGATCGGCCCGGCCGGGGGCGAGCCCAACGTCAAACTTGGCTGGTGGTCGCTGGGCGACCAGATCGGGACAGCGTTTGCCCGCCACCCCGTGTACGGCGATTTCCCGCACGACGGAAAACTGTCCCCGCTCTGGTTCAGGCTCATCAAGCGGGGCCTTCCGCTGCCCATCAATCCGGAGTTCGGCACATTCGAGCATTTTGCCGTTGGCGAAGGCCGGAAGGAGTATTTCGCTTACATTTCCCAGAAGCGCGGACAGGACGGACAAAGGCTGCTGATTACCCAGGGTGTCGCCCTGTTGGCCGACACGCCCGAAGGGGCCTGCCTTCTGGACGCGATGGTTGACTACGTGAAAAGCGACGCCTTCCTTGCTGAGCCGTCCGGGGTCCAGGCCGATTCGGCCAAGAGCCGCCCGTGACGGCGCGCGCTGAAGATTCCTGTTTGTGTCCGGACTTGGCCGTTGCAGGCGGTTGTCCCGGTGTTTGGTTGCGCAAGGGACGGTGGCTTGTCTACACTCCTCCCAGTCATGACTGCATGCCGTAGGGCATTGGAGGCATTCACCGTGAAACGCCGCACATTTCTACAGGCCGGGCTTGGGATCGCCGCCATGGCGGCATGCATTCCCAACGCCACAGCCAGTGAGGAGCACAAGATGAACATCGTTCTCGCCGCGGACCCCTTTGCCCTTGAACTCAAGGACGCCGTCAAGGATCATCTGGAGAAGAAGGGGTACACGGTGCTTGATGTGGGGGCGTCCAAGGACAAGGAAGTGCCCTATTACGACGGAGCACCCGCCGCGGCCAAGCTGCTGCAAAGCGGAAAGGCGGAGCGCGGCATTCTCTTCTGCGGCACCGGCGCGGGCATGTGCATCGTCGCCAACAAGTTCAAGGGCGTGAACGCGGTGTGCGTGGAGTCGGTCTTTTCCGCCAGGATGGCCCGGGCGATCAACGACGCCAACGTCATCACCCTCGGGGCTATGATCGTGGCTCCGTGGATGGCCAAGGCGATGGTGGACGCCTGGCTGGAAACCAGGCACACCGAGGGTCTGGATGAATTCGCCGGATTCCTCAAGGACGCCTGCGCCAAGGTGAACGCACTCGACACCGGACAGTGACCCGCGGAAATTCCCTGCATGGTTCTTCCTATGGATGAGGCGCATCCGTCTGCCTGATGGCCGTCATGCATTCCTTCAACACTTTGGCCGCGGGCAGGGCCCGGTCCGACAGGACCGCCGGATCGCCCTCTCCGAGCAGGGCCTGCGCAAAATGGCCCGGTGCGATAACCCACGACGTGCCCAGATATCCCAGAATCCTGCCCGTGGTGTCGTTCCTGGCGTACTCCACCTGGCGCAGGCCCGCCGCCTTGTCCTTCCAACTTGCCGGCCATACACGAAAACCCTTCTGAACGAACAAGTCTATGGAGGGATAGGACTCGCGGGCGTTGTAGTGCCAGTCGCATATGATGATGTCTTTGGGAATGGCGTCGATGGCCGGGGCGGTCTTCTTGTCGCTTGCTGACCAACCCTCGCCCATGCCCGGGACCGAGGCGTCCAGGAGACGATCACCCCACATCAGCATCGTCCATCCACGCTTGCCCACAATGTGCCCGTGCAGTTCATTCACCGCATGCGCAAACAGGTCGGCCGGCGCCTTCCCGGCGCAACGGGGACACTTTGGGCTCGCAAAGACCAGCACCTCATCCATGCCCACGTGAAACGCGTCCGCCTCGAAAGCCTCCGCGATCTCATCCATGAGGTCGAAGACAACCGGGTAGACCTCCGGATGAAGGGGGCACCAGTTCTTCAGCATCTTCGGGCGTTTGGCATCGGGAACATCGGGCACCTCCTCAAACTCCGGATGCACGGACATGAGGGGAAAGATCATGTTCTGTTTTGCCCAGGACTGGTGGCCGAGGCAGTTGAACTGGGGAATGAGGCGTATCCCGCGATCCCTGCAGAAACGGGCAAGTTCGCGGGCCTCGTCTTTGGAGATGGTCTTGCCGAAACGCATGTCGGGGTGGGAGTCAAATGCGAAGTTGTACCCGACCTCATACACGAGCACGTTTACGCCAAGCGGGCGCAGCACCCCGTCGATGGCCCGTTTGAGCACCGGCAGTCCCTCGCTGCCTCCCGCCGGCCCCCAAGCCATGACATGAACGCCGCGCCATGCCGTGTCAGCCGAGGCACCGGTGGCAATAGCCGCCAGGAGTGCCAACGCCGCAAGAACTCTCATGCCCATTCCGTGCTCCTTCCGCGCGGCCAACCGCCGCATGGCATCCTTCGCATTGCCGCAAAATCACGATACATTTCAGAGCGCATTGTCCTGCTCCAGTTTTACGCCGCGAACCGGAACGAGAACAGACGCATCGCCTTCATCTCAAACTTGAGCCGAACGGGTTTGCCGGACCACGCGCTTACGTCGCCGCTGCCCTTCCAGGTGATCTCCCTTGACAGGCTGTTGGCGCCGAACTCGTCACACGCCGCGACCGTGAACCCGGCGATTTCGTTTCCATCGGCATCCAACAAAGCGACTTTGCCGGTTCCTGCGGCGCTTCCATCCATATTCAGCAGCAGGCGGCGTCCGGAGAAGGTAATCGCCGGGGTTGTAAACGACCCGCCATCGAGCGGCGCATCGACAAATGTGAAACCGTCCAAACGCTGCTCAAGCCGCTGAATGGAGCCGCCGCCCTCGACGTTTGGCTGGCCGTGTGTGCTGCTGTATCCGCCGTAATACTGGTACAGCGTGTCGCCGTTGCGGACGACCCCGACCGCCATGTACAGCGATGAAGAATCCTGCGCGCCTTCCAACCCCAACTGCACATAGGGCTCCCGTGAAGGCCGGTTCCAGTGGACACCGTCCCGGCTCACGGCCATCTGAATGTCCACAAGACCGTCGTTGCCCCATTTGCCTGCGGGCGGGTCCGGGAAATGACGGTAGAGGGATGGAAACATGAAATACGCCTCGTCCGCCCATGGATACTGGATGCAGGCGGCATTGTAGAAGTCCGAGATGGGCGGGTCCTTCTCGTCGCAGCCGAACACAATCGGGACCTCGCGGCTCGGCACCGGGATCTTGCCCTCACCCCATATCAGGTAAGGTTTCTCCAGCGGGGTGAAGGGCCACGGCTCGAGGATGTTGTCCATCTCGATGCGGCCGATCTTGCGCAACGGGTCCCAGACCCGGATGTTCGCCACGTACTTCTTCAGGCGCGTGTCGTAGAAAGCCTGATTGGCCGTGTCCGGAAGCAGCGGGAGCACGCGCGTCGGCGGTTGTGTCCAGTTGAGGCCGTCGGGCGAGGTCCAGACGTACAGACCCGCCGTCTGCGGGTCGGGCCAGTGCATCGCCGACACCGCCTTGAACCGCTGCTCCGGCGGCGCGGCCGGGTCCAGAAACACAGTCGTTTCCACTGCCCCGGTCAGCACGATGTTGTTGCTCTTCGCCCCCTGGTACTCGACCAAACCCAACTCGGGCTTCTCCCAGGTCCGCCCGTCACGGCTCTTCGCAAAACACTGGCAGTAGTTGCTTGCCTTGTCCCTGGCGAGATACCACATCTTGTACTCGCCCTCATGCTGGACCACGCTCACGCAGAAACCGAGTTCACCCGACTCCCAGGGCTTGTCCGGCACGATCACGGCCCCTGCCTTTACCGGAGGATTCATGCGCAACGTGATGTTGTTTGATTCGGCGATGAAGCGGGAGTCCATGAACAGCTGCGCCCGATCGCCCACGTCGATGACACCCCCCTGCGTGCCCGAAATCTGTTCGCACATCCAGGCGGTGAGTACTTCTTCAGCGGGCCGCGCATCTTCGGCCTTCCGCTCCACCATCCCAATGTCCTGCGCCCAGATCAGCGCCCTCGCCAGACGGTCCCGTTCCTGCGCCTCCGCATCGGGAACCGGGGCCGTCACCGAAGGCGTCACGGCCATACAGTCCCATTCCTGATGCCCAAAGCTCAGCGCATTGTTGAGCGTCCACTTGTACGACCGCGCGAACTGTTCCTGCGAATCGCCCTTCGCCCCCGCCGGCACGGCGACGACCACAAGGTCCGGTTTCAGGTCGCGCACCTTCTTGGCGCTCTCCTCGATCTCCGGCAGCGTCAGGCCTTCCACAGGCCATGGTGTGACCTCGGCCTGCGCCTCCGGCGCGACGGCCTTCAGCGCCGAAAGCACCATGCCGTCATACGGCGGCATGGCATACACCCGGACGGGCCTGCCCTCCTTAAGCAGCGCCGCCGTTTTCGGGAGCGCCGGTTGCGGGGGGCCCTCGCTCTCCAGCGACACCGTTCCGCCCGAGACGGCCTGCATGATCGTTTCGGCCAGCAGTTTGTGGCCCATCATGTTGGGATGAATCTCATCGCTCATCAGCATCTGCCACCTGGCCGGGTCGGCGGCCCGCACCGCCTCGAAGGCGGCGTAACAGTCAACCACCGGCACCTGCTCCCGTTCGCCCACGCGCCGGATGCCGGCAATGTACTCGACGAGCTTTGCCGTTGGCCGTGACGGCGTGTCCGTGACCGCGTTCGGGGTGCAGAGCGTTGCATCGGCGCCCGCTTCGCGGCATTTCCGGAGGATCGTTGCCAGATTCGCCTCGTATTCTTCCAGCGGCACGCGGACCATGTCATTCAAGCCGAGCATCACGGTCACCAGTTGCGGCTTGTGGGCAAGCACGTCCGCATCAAGACGCTTCAGTGCATCCACGGTGGTGTTCCCGCTGATGCCCGCATTGAAGACTTCGACCTGCGCATTCGGGTACAGCCGCCGGAGCGCGACCTGCATCATTTCTGGGTAAGCCCTGCGTCCGCCGGTATGGTAGTACACCCCGGTGACACTGTCCCCAAGGCACACGACCCGCACGGGTTCCTTTCCCGCGCGCAGCATTTCGGCCGTCCTGGAGGCGGCGGAAGGAACCGGGTTCACCGGCGTTTGCGCCGCCGCGCCACCCCATGCCGCACCCAGACAACACGCCAGCACGGCCCACGCCACAAACCGATTGCACAGACTCATGTCTTTCCTCCAGGTTCACCGCGTCACGCGCTGAAAGCAAATGAAGTCCCTGGCGCGACTCGATCCGCGGGAGTATCGCCCCTGCGCATGTCTCAGTGCGGGAGCAGATCCGTTTCTCTGACCTTCAGCCGGATTCCGCCCTGCATGGTGGTAAGCCAGAGCAAACCGGGTTCCCGTTCATAGATGTAAGGATAGGCAAGCGAGGCTCCCGGTTGACGGGCGATTACGACCGGCGTGGTCCACGTTTTGCCGTCGTCGTCGGAAAACGCCACGGAGAGTTCACCGCGATGGTTGCTTGCAGGAACCTCCGACCACTCGCAGTCACCGCCGCTGGGGGGATACTCGGTCTTTCCCTCGGGGAATCGCCGGTTCCACACGAGCATGAGTTTTCCGCTTGCCAGACGCTTGAGCAGGCCCGGCGCGCTGCTTGCGTCTATGGTGGTGGGACCCATCGTTCGCCAATACACGCCGTCATCGGAGAAGGCCTGCCAGAAGACGCCCAGGTTGGTGCGGATCAGCTTCCAGAGGCGTCCGTCGCGCAGTTCTTCCACGGTGGCCTCCGTGGCGCCGCCGTGATGTCCGTTGCCGCCAAGGTCGATGATGTTGCTGGGTTTCCAGGTGAGCCCGTCGTCGGTCGAGGAATACGTCAGCACGGAGTGCCGTCCGGGACGGTTCAGCAGGCGCATCGAGGTGAACACGACGCGGCCGTCACGGGTCTGAATCATGTTTCGGACGGCGCCGGTCCAGTCGTCGTGGAGCTTCTGAAGATCCTGCCAGGTCTTTCCGTCGTCGATACTGCGGATGACATAGTTCGGCAGGCGCGTGCCGGGGTCGGCATCGTGTGTCTTGCTGTTCCACCGCCAATCCTCCTCGCGCACGTTCATGAACGCCGCGATGATCACGCCGCTCTTTGTGCGGCACAAGGCGCGCTCGGTGCTGAGGGAAATATTCTCGCCCTCCTTGAATATGGGCGAGGCCTGCCATGTGGCCCCTTCGTCGTTGCTCACAAGCGCGCTCGTTTCATGCAGAGCAAGAATGCCGCCGTTGCCCAGGGTGACGAATGGTCCCAGTGTGTCGGATGCAAGCCTCTCGCACTTGGGATGGAGCCAGAGGTCCGCGGCTGTGGCGCCGGTATGAACGCAGAGCATTGCCAATCCCAGACCCGCCAACAGAAGGCGCATGCGCATCTCATTGCTCCCATGTCTCACCGGGCCGCGACGCCGCCGCACGCATTGCGCGGCCGACAATCGCCACCCTCCATCCGCATGGTATACTCACGCCCTGTGTTCGCTCAACTCGTGAAATGCAGGGCCGGGCGGAGGAATTCAGGCACGGACAGACGTGGATTTCTGGGCATGACGGCAGGCGGGATCGTGGCGGGGAACCGGATGTGCGCGGCCAGACCAGGCCCCGCGGAAGCGGCTCGGATGGCCGCATTGCCTGCCTCGCCATTCGCGGAGCACCGCGTGCGCCGGGGAGGACTCGATATCCGCGTGGGCAGCCCGCGCGTCCTTATGCGCGGGCCGATGTTCCCCAACCTCGCCCGCTTTCGCGACGACTCCATCAT
>CALDSM010000764.1 GCA_937923585.1 uncultured bacterium | reverse complement strand
ACCACCGAGATCTACACTCTTTCCCTACACGACGCTCTTCCGATCTGATCACCTCTGAACAGAAACCCACAGAAGCGAAAATGGAACCGGCGGAGACAACCTTCCCGGCAATGTGGCCCGTCTCCTCCTCCAGTTCGGCTATGCCGCGCGCCAGCGGTTCCTCGTCCCCCTCCAGTTTCCCGGCCGGGGCTTCGAGCACATACTGGTCCAGCGCAATGCGGAATTGGCGCACCAGAATGACGGAATGCCCGGTGAAAGGCAGAATGCACACGCCGCCCGGATGCTCCACCACCTCGCGGTGGGCGGGGCTGCCGTCATCGAGCATGACCTTGCCCACGCGCAGTTTCAACACGGTGCCATTGTACAAGATGCTACTGTCTTTCCACTTTTCCATGCGTGTGCTTTCCAAGTTATGGGGGAAGAATGGACGGATTATAGCATGGACGATATGGACAGAATGGACGATAGGAACAGGGGCTTGACAACGGGCAAAAATTGTAGTAGAGTATTAATACAATCTTGGATCGAGGCATGGAGGCGACAACATGCAACTGCATATCTCACCGAAAGACGGCGTGCCGATCTACGCCCAGATCGTCGGCCAGGTAAAGCACCTGGTGGCCGCCGGACGGCTGCGGCCGCACGAGGAACTGCCGCCGGTGCGCACACTGGCAGCCCAGATCCTGGTCAACCCCAACACCGTCGCCCGTGCCTATCGCGAACTCGAAACAGCAGGGGTGGTGTACACGCGCCAGGGCGCGGGCACCTATGTGGCGGAGGGCGGGTCTCCCCTGGCGGAACGGGAACGCCTCCGCCTGCTGTCCGACAAGGCCGATGCCTTGCTGGTGGAGGCGGACCATCTGGGTTTTGCGCTGGAGGAGACCATCGAAGTGGTGCGCGAGCGGAACGCCGCGCTTCGCATAGAAAGGGAGAACGGTCATGCAGCATCCTGAAACGAATTTGGCAGAAGCCCCCGTGGCGGCAGTGTGCGGCCTGTCGCACCGATATGGGAAGAAGGTGGCGCTGGACGGCGTGACGCTGGAGGTACCCAAGGGGCGGGTGTTCGGGCTGGTGGGCGAGAACGGCGCGGGCAAGACCACGCTCATCCGCCACCTGCTCGGCCTGTTGCGCCCGGATGCGGGCACCGTGCGCATGTTCGGCATGGACCCCGTTGCCGAACCGGTGGCGGTGTTGTCGCGGGTGGGCTGCCTTTCTGAAGACCGCGACCTGCCCGACTGGATGCGCGTGGATGAACTGATTCGGTACACGCAGGCGTTCTATCCCGGCTGGGACGAACAGTACGCGGAGGAACTGCGCGAACTGTTCCTGCTCGACTGGCGGGCGAAGGTGCGGTCCCTGAGCCGGGGCGAGCGGGCGAAGGCTGCGCTGCTCTGCGCGCTGGCGTTCCGCCCCGAACTGCTGGTGCTGGACGAGCCGTCATCTGGACTCGACCCCGCGGTGCGGCAGGACATTCTGGAGGCGATCCTGCGGGACGTGGTCGCCGAAGGGCGTACCGTGCTGTTCTCCTCGCACCTGCTCGACGAGGTCGAGCGCGTGTCGGACATTGTGGCGATGATCCACCACGGCAAGGTGGTGCTGTGCGGACCGCTGGACGAGATCAAGGCGGCACACCGGCGCGTGGTACTGCATTTCGAGGAGGCGCCCGCAAAGCGTCCCGAAGGTGCAGGCACTATTTCCGTCAAAGGGTCGGGGCGCGAGTGGACGCTGCTGTGCGAGGGCGGCACGGAAGCGGCGCAGGCCGCGGCGGCGGCGCTCGGCGGGCGCGTGGTGGAAGACGGTGTGCCGTCACTGGAGGAAATCTTCCTGGCCCGTGTTCTCCGCGACCGGCCCGTGGCCGCGGAAAACGGCGGAAACTGCAAGTAAGGGAGGACAAGATGATGTTCCATAAACAAACCCGGCCGCGCCTGCGGCCTTTCAGCGGTCCCACGGCGGCGCTGCTCTGGGAGCAATGGCGGCTGTTTCTTCTGTTATTGGCGGGTGCCGTGTTCACGGCGGCGGCAGGCACCCTAGGGCTGTATATCAACATGCTCCAGCACAAAATAGCGGAGGCCGACGCGCTGCTTCTTTCCGACAATATGCGCCGGCTGTGCGCAATCATTCTTCCTGTATTGTTCTGCGCCAACGTTGCCGGGGGCGTCTCCTTTCCGCAGCGGCTTTACCGGCTGCCCGTCGCCACACGGCGCATGGTACTGTACGTGGCGGTGCCGCGACTGGTGTTTCTGCCGTTGACGCTGTTCATACTGCTTGGCTTCCGCATGCTGATGTTCGGCGCACCCGACTGGGACGCAGAACTGCGCATGACCGTGCTCAGCATTGAGGCGCTGATTGCCTGCCTTGCGCTCTCATGGTCGTTGGGTGCTTTTCGATCCTGGCCGGCCGTTTTCGGACAGACGCCGGTCATCGGCCTCTCGGTGTCTCTGTACGACATTCTCGGAAAACCGGGAGTGCGGTATTTTCTCGGTCCGGACATTCTTTGGCCTCTGGCCGGATGCTGGGCGGCGGGTTGGATACTGGTCCTCCTCGCAGGACCCTTCCGCGCGCGAAGTGGAATTGGCCTGCTGTGGCGGTTGCGCCGGCTGCGGCCCACGGCACCGGCGCAAGTGGCGTCCGGCGGACCGATTCGGCTCAGACGCTTCTCTTCCCCCTTTGAGGCGCAAGCCTGGTATGAACGCCGAACACGGGGATATGCGGGACTGCTCTACCCGCTCCTGTTCTTCGTGAGCATTGTGCTTCTGGGTTTTCAGTTCTTCGACTTTGGTGCCTCCGCAGCGGTGTTCAGCACGGCGTTGAACATCGCCGTACTGGCATTGGGCGCATGCTTTGCGGTCGCGGCGAGCAGAAGACTGGTCGAGGCGTACCGGGTGCGCACGGGCCGGTTCCGCTTCCTGGCGGCAAAACCCATCTCCACACAGGACCTTGCGCGGGTCCGGTTCAACACGATGTGGAAGGGCATGGAGTCGGCGCTCCTGTTTGCGGCGGCAATAACCATCCTTCTCTGGCTGGTCCCCCCAAAGCCGGTACTCCTGACCCCGTCTGTATGGCCGCTGTGGCTGGCGGACGCGTACCGGTGCCTCAACGGGCGCGCGCTGACCTGGGTTGTGGTTTGGGCAGCGGCGCTTTGGACCTGTGCCAGCATGACGGCGCTGAGCACACCGAATGTGCTGCTGATGTTTGCCGTGTGGCCGCTGCTGCAACTGGCCGCCACCTATGCGCCGGTGCGCGTCCTCATGGACTCGGGCGGCAACGAGGTGGTGGTTGCACTCACGGGGCTTTGCCTGGGAGCCCACGTGGTGCGGATGTTCATGCGTGCGCGACGGAAGGCACTGCTCTCACCCGTCACAATGATGCTCAGTCTTGCGGTGTATTCTGTACTCACCTGCCTTGTGCTGACGGATATCGTCTTTCCGATGCTTTGGAGCGAGAACACCCTTGAAAGTTTCGGACATCTGGTTTGGACGACAGTGGTACTGGGCGCATTGGGTCTGGTCGTGGCGCCGGTGGCGGCGCTGCCGCTCCAGTTTGACCGATGGAGGCATGGCGGAAAATGAAGATAGACGGACGATCTGACAAGAACCTTCGCGGGGAACTGGCGCTGTGGTGGTCCGGCGCGAAGCCGCTGGTCCGCCGCATCGGCGTGCGTTGGGCAACCGTCCTTGCCGTGCTGGCGGGGCTGTGGCTGACGGGAGCCAACTACAGTCCGCGGTACGCCACGCTGGCGCCGAATATTGGACCCGACACCGCACCGCTGGAGGTCTATCTGACGCGGGGGAGTGACATCCCCAAGGAAGAGAACGCCGCCACCCTTTACTTTAAGGCAAACAGCCTTCTAACCGGGCCGAACCATGGGAAAGTGAGTGATGAGGAAGCCCAGCGTCTGAACCATTACTTCGACGATGGCTCCCACAAGTTCACGCAGTCCGACTGGGAAGTGATGAAGGAATTCGCGGCGGAATCGGAGACGGTCATGGAGTTGGTCCGCCGGGCCCGCCAAAGACCCCGGTGTGTCTTTCCCGTGGTGGGCAACTGCCTGGGCAGCCACTATGGCTGGTACCCCCCCGATGCCGTTGCGGCCTGTCTGGCCCTCCGCACCCGCGTGGCGGCACACTGGGGCGATGCGCCGGCATGGCGGCAGGCCATGAAGGACCTGGTTGGTTTCGTCGAGACCATTGAAAAGGACCCCATGCCGGTGTTCGTCGAGATGCAGCGCAGAACGCTGGCCGCCCTGCTTCAATCTTTCGAAGAAGCCTGCACCTCCGGTGTGGCCGCTGCGGATGACGCCTTTCTGGCCGCACTGGACGGAAAACTCGCCGCGCTCCGGCCCATGGAAGCTTTCGAACCGTTGCTGAAGCTGGCATGGTCTGTCTTGGAGGACAGCGGTCCGTTTCCGTATTTCTGGGCCTATCCCCGCTACATCTCGCAGAGCAAGTCGGGCGGATGGCCGTCCTATGATGAGAACCTCGGCATCCCCTATTGCGCCGCGGGATTTTCGGCGCGGGACCGCATCCTTTACACAGAGTACGTGTCCGAGCTGCTCGGCATCATCCGGTCCGGCCAGCCCGACGCCCATCTGCAGGCCTGGAAATGGATGGACCGGTACAGCAACCTCAACGGCAGGATGAACCGGGAATTCGCCCCGCGCTATAACCAGCTCTGCCGGCTGACCGCAAGGCACGACCGGCACGGTTCGCCGGGTACCCTTTACACCAATCTGGCCTGCATCCGCATGGCGCGAGCCATGACCGCCGTGATAAGGCAGGGCAGGGATGAACAGGGCCGTTTCCGGGAAGCAAAATTCCTGGATGGTTTGCTCCGCGCGTTTCCCAGTCCGAAACTGGGTCTGCCCATCCTTTGCAGCTCTGACCCGAATCATTGTCGCCTGACGTACCGGGGTGACTACGCGCCCTGGTACAACCAAGGAGACGAAGACTTCCATGTGGAGTTCACAGCCCCTCCCGGCCCATTGAGAACTGCGAATTAGGGCTTGTAAGACAGTACGGGACGGAAGAGTTTGCCAGAAAGTGTTGTGCCGGCGCGCCATAATCGGTCGCGCCGGCACACTGGGTCAAAACAAACTGAAGGGGCTACTCAAACACAGCTTTGAAATAGTCTTTGTCGTCTATAAGCTGCAATTCGACATGCACGAACGAATCCATCTCCGACCGGGAGATCGGAGCCGTGGTTCGATTGCCGTAGGGATTGATCTTCGGCACGGAAGTGTCGTAATCGTCATGGGAACCGTATACGCCCGCGTCAGCACCGGATTCCATGCCCTCCGGGGCAGCATCCTGGCCGACCGGTCCTGCAGGCGGTTCTCCACCGGGCTGGTCCTCGGCGGATACCAGTTTTCCGATACGCTCCTCAAGAAAAGCCACAAGCACCTGCATGATGTGGTCGCGGCGGGCGACAGCATTCCCATTCATGATGATGTCATTGTCCAGCGCCAGCGCCTTGCCCGCGAAAATCACCACCATATTGTGGCATTCCGGGCAGGGCCCGACTATGATGGCCCCGACTGGCGGCAGCATAACCTGTCCGTGCGCGCCGCAATGCGGACATCTGATTTCGATGAGCGATAACATGGCCTGCTTCCCTTAAGTTGCCTCTTGCGTCAATTAAATTGTATCACTCAGGTGCTAAACTGGCAACCACTCCCAGTTTTCCGAGACTTTCTAGTTTCTGTTACTCCGAATTCTCTGTATAGGGAAACAGGACATATTTGGGGTATATTCCTGACATGCGAATCATTCCCAAGAATAAACTCACTTCTTGAATAGGCCGTCGAACCCGGAAGGACGTTCCGCTTCCTCCGAAGGCCCGCCTTCTCCAAAAAGCGCATCCAAAGCATCCCGCGCAGTCTCTCTCGCCGGGACCGGCTCTGAAGCGGCAGGATCGGTCAGATTAAACTCAAATTCTTCACAGAAATTGGCCCCTGCACGGTCTCCCACCCATTCGGTGTTGGGGATATAGCACTGGTTGTGCATGGAAGGCCGGTGGTGCCTGCAGTTCCTGCAGCAGTGCAGATAAGCGATGCATTTGGCACAGGTTTCCTTGAATGCGGGTTGGCTCCGCTCGCCGGGAACCCACTCTGTATGGCACTTGTGGCAGTTTTTGGAAACCATTCCTTGCAGTCCTTCTTGCGCCCATGCATTGCAGGCGGAATCATCCTGCCGAACCTTCGTTAGGGACCCGATAAATTGTAACCCGGATCACATTCTGGAGACGAATCGTACCAGGTGGGTAAAATGTCCGGAACAGCATCCGGGCACAGGACAAAGCGGACCGACATGGCACGTACCGATCCAAGAATCAAAGCGGCGCGCATTCAGGTCATCCTGCCCGCCCTGCGGGCAATGGCGGCGGCGTGTCGGGCATGCGGGCGGGCGTGCGGCCTGGACCGGACAGGACCGGGGTTGGGCTACTGTGGTGCTGATGCCGGGGACGGTGACCATGCGCGATGGTCGGCGGCGGTGCTGCACTTCGGCGAGGAGCCAATGCTGGTGGGCCGGGGCGGTTCGGGCACGGTCTTCTTTTCAGATCGGAAGAGCACACGTCTGAACTCCAGTCACGATCAGATCTCGTA
>CALDSM010000763.1 GCA_937923585.1 uncultured bacterium | reverse complement strand
GGCAAGAAGTTCCGCATCATGCAGTCCGACGTGCGGCACGCCCAGTTCGACGCACTCCGCATAGAGCGGATAATAGCGGCGGTCTGTGGGGGGGAGGTTCCACAGCCACGGCAGCATGCGCAGCCCCTTGAACCCCAGTTCGCGGACGCAACGGCGCAGTTCGCGCACGCCCTCCATGGGCTTGTAGAGGTTAACCGAAGCAATGCCAACGAAACGATCCGGATGTGCGGCGACTATTTTGGCGACTTCCTCGTTGGAGATGAGCGGCCCCTGCGGTCCGTACCATGCGCAGAGCAGGCCCTTGCGCACACCGGCTTGGTCCATCGTCGCCAGTGTGAATTCCGCCGGGATTTCGGTCGGTATGGTTCCGCCCATCCACCGACGCAGCGATTCAAACATGGGATGCATGATGAATCCCGGCGTCGGGTGTTGCATCCAGGCGTCAATGATTCCGTGGGGAGTGTCCATGGCGAATCTCCTTTGGGGGCATGGTAGCCAATGAGGCTGGGACGGTCAAGACGCTGAACTTCAGGCCTCCTCGAATAGCGCATCCGCCCCGAGAAGGGTTCGCAGGCTCGTGTCGACATGATTCAGAAAGTCGCGGGTCACCCGGTAGTGTTCGGTTTCCTTGTACGGCACCTTTCGGATACCGTCCTCAGATAGCAGATAGATGGATGCTTTTGGATAGGCCATCAGGATGGGCGAGTGCGTGGCGACCACAAACTGCGCCTTCTCACGGACCAGATTGTGAATGAGCGCCAGTGCCGACAACTGCCGGCCCGGTGAGAGCGCCGCCTCGGGCTCATCAAGCAGGTAGAGACCGCCGCCGCCGAAGCGTTCGGACAGCAACGCCCAGAAGGATTCGCCGTGCGACTGCTCGTGCAGGGAACGGCTGCCGTAGGCATCGGCGATATCCAACTCGTCGATGCGCGTTGCCAGATTGTAAAAGCTCTCGGCGCGCAGGAAATAGCTGTCGCGAGGGCGCTTTGCGCCCCTGACAAGGCGCAAGTACTGGTGCAGCGATGAATGGGTCTCCCGGCTTTGAAAGAGGATGTTGCGGCTGCCGCCTTCGGCGTTAAGACCGGCAGCCACCGCCAGAGCTTCCAGAAGCGTGGACTTGCCCGTGCCGTTCTCACCGACAAGAAAAGTCACACCGGCGTGAAATTCAATCTCATCGAGATGGCGCACGGCGGGAATCGTGAACGGATATTCGGCGAAGGAAGGCACCATTTCGCGTTTGAGCGAGACACTGCGCAGCATCTGGAACATGGCCGCAGACATCAGATTCTTCTCTCCCTGAGCCGGCCCGCTTGCTTCTTCACACCAGCATGCATAGGATAGTCGCTTCGGTCGGGAAACAGCAACCATTCGAGGGAAATGTCATGGGTGTCAGATTGTCTGTGCTGTCTGAGGCTTACACGAACACTGCGTGGATGTGCGTCGGTATCATGGTCTTCTTCGGCGTGATTGCGCTGCTGGCACTTTTCCTGAACGCGAAGAGACTGAACTTCGGTTTTTCCGCGCGGGCGGTCTTCTGGTGCTGCGGGATTTCCGGCTTCATCCTGCTTGCCGTTTGCCTGACGCTTATTGACGAGCCCCGCTGGGATCTGAAGCACGAAACCCTCAGTTGGATGTTCATGTTCTCGGCGTTTCTGGGCATTCCGGCGGTGATGCCGCTGTTTGCCGGGATGGTGTGGGCGTCGGCCTGCCGGCTATTGAAGGCCCCGGTTCATGCGGGTCCGCTTGCGTTGGTGATGCTGGGCGCGTTTGCGCTCGGGTGCGCCGCATCCAACATTCACGACGTGGTGTGGTGCGCCGCGATCACCGACAACTATGCGAAGCACGCGGCGGCCGGGTACGACCTGGACTTCTTTGTCGCGCTGGGTGACAAATTTGGCATTGCACGCGCGGTGACTGCGGATTATGCCACTCTCGGACCCTGCGCCTTTGTGATGGTCCTTGGGGAACTGATCGTTGCCGCGGCCTGCTTTGGTCGGTTGTCGAAGCTGTCCAAAGTGTGATTGCCTGCCCCTGGCAACACGGACGAGCACAGACCGGCACGAACGAACACGGACAAGAACCTTGCTCGGGGAGGATAAACCAGGGTCCGTGATGCCGGCAATGCGAAATTCTCGGCGGTGCCAGCTGTCAGGGTTTGCCCAGCGCCTTGCGCAGGGCAGGCTCGATCGCGTCGGCCATGCGCTGGAACCCCAGGTCGGTCGGGTGGGTGCCGTCCACGGTGGCCTCACCGTCGCTGCCGAGCAGCGTCTCGCCGGGCACATAGTACAGTCCCGTAATTCCCTTCCCCGTCAGCCGCTCATAGGCGGCGCGAAGGGCGGCGTTCTTGTCGGTGTAGGCCGCCTTTGAAGCCGGGAGGAACCCACCGGCCTGGTAGGCGATGTTCTCGACAAGGACGATGGGCGTGTCGGGCCGCGCGGCGCGGAGCGCGGTGATGAAGGGTTCGGCGCGTTCCGCGACCATGTCGGGTGACATGTTGGGCACGCAGTCCAGCACGTAGACGGCCGCATCCACCTCCGCAATCAATTGGCCCACCTCGGCGTCCAGTTTGCCGTTGCCGGAGAAACCCAGATTGATGACGGGCCGATCCAGACGGCGACCCAGTATGGACGGGTAGGCCATGCCGGGACGGGACGCGCAGCCGCCGTGTGTGATTGAGGTGCCGTAGAAGAGGATCGGCTTGTCCGTGCCGGCCGGCCTTGTCGCGGCCTTCGAGAGCGTCGCCGCCGGGGCCACGCCGATTTCGAGCGACTCCGTGCCGTTGTACAGGGGCAGATCGGAAGAGCACACGTCTGAACTCCAGTCACGATCAGAACTCGTAT
>CALDSM010000762.1 GCA_937923585.1 uncultured bacterium | reverse complement strand
TGGTGCCCGCCGTGCGTGGCCGAGATGCCCGAGTTTGCGCGGTTCAACGATGAGACCAAGCGCAGCGACGTTACCTTCATCAGCGTAAGTGCAAACGCCCCCGAGACGATTGCCGGCGAGGTGAAGCCGTTCGTGGAAAAGAAGAAGCTGCCCTTCCCGGTATCGGTGCTGTCCAAGGCCGACCCGGAGGCCATTGGCAAGGCCACCGGCGCGGAAATCAGCGGGGCACTGCCCTGCACGCTCATCTATGACCGCAAGGGGAAACTCCAGAAGACGCTGGAAGAGCCCATCACCTTTGACGGCCTTATGGCGCTGGTCAAGCCGCTTCTATAGCCCGTCCACGAAGTTGTTCTCGTTCCCAGGTGTCCTCGTTCCCAAGTTGCACTTGGGAACGCACTTGTGCGCGAAGTTGCACTTCGCGTACTCAGCCGCACTGCCCCTGTACCCTCTTCATCTCCAGCACCAGATCCAGGCCGGACATGAGCGTCTGCATGGGCGTTTTCAGCGTTCGTTTTGCCTTTGCGTTGTCCAGCGAGGCGTCGTTTGGCCGCGGCG
The DNA here is from genome assembly GCA_937923585.1 of uncultured bacterium. GTDB lineage: Bacteria > Hydrogenedentota > Hydrogenedentia > Hydrogenedentales > CAITNO01 > CAITNO01. The sequence continues at coordinate 9,867 of CALDSM010000762.1, read as the reverse complement.
CGCGGCCGGGCATCGCGTTCGAGTCGGTGGCAATCACCAAATCGCGCGAATAACCGAGCCGCTCGGCGATCTCGCAGGCCATCTCGTAGCGGTTGATGCGCGTCGAGCAGGCCAGATGCAGCAGTCCCGTGAAGTCGCCCGCCGCAAGTTCCAGGAATGCCCGACCCACGGTAATCACATCCACCGGGGTGCGGATTTCATTCTCCGGAAACTTCGTCTGCTCGCCCTTCTTCCAGGCGTCGAACGTCTTGGCCAGGAACGAATTGCCCGCGCCCAGCACCGGCAGCCCCATTACCAGCGACAGCCGCGTGGTCACGCCGTTCGGCACGGTCCCGCGCATGATCGTTTCCGCCTTTACCTTCGTTTCGGCATAGAAGTTCACCGGGACCGGTGCGTCCTCCTCGGTGTACATGCCCTTCTTGCCGTCAAACACCGAGTCGGTCGAGCACAGGATCATTTTGGTGCCTGCATCGGCACACAGACCGGCCAGTTCCCGCGTTACCCCCACATTGATGCGTTCGGCGTCGGCCTGGTTGTTCTGGCAATAGTCAATGTCGGCCAACGCCGCCGTATGCACCACCGCGTCCGGCTTCACCTGCCGGAAGACTTCCTTCAACTTGCCCGCATCGCACAGGTCGAACTGGATGCAGTGGAAGTGCTCCCGCTCCTCCGGCGCCTCGATGAGCGACAGGGCGTAAACGTCCCAGCCGCCGTCGCGCAGCGCCTGCCACACGGTGCTGCCCGCCACAAAGCCGCCGTATCCGGTTACCATTAATTTGCGCGTCATGAAATCCAGTCTCCGTGATTTGAAAGAAGGGTGCCGTGGCCGCTTACGGTATCAACCTGCCCGGTCATTGTCAAACCCAGGTCTTTCCCATTCGTCCCACTTGTCCCATCTGTTCCATGGGTTCCATAATTCCCCCGGCGTCCAACCGCCGCAAAGGAGCCTTGCCCATGTCCCGCCACATCCTGCAACCCACGCGCATCCAGGCCGCGGGCAACAAGCCCAAGGTCATCGAGGAATTCGTCGGCCGCGTCAACAGCGGCACCGCCGCGCTCAGCATAGCGCGCATGGTCAGTCCGCCGGGCTGGGTTGAGCCGGGCCAGTGTCCCCAGTTCGATGAATACACGGTGGTGCTGAAGGGCGCGCTGCGCGTCAACACCGGCGGGGGGCGCGTCTTCGAGGTGTCGGCCGGCGAGGCGTTCATCGCGTCCGCGGGCGAGTGGGTTCAGTACGGCACGCCGGGCGACGCAGGCGCAGAATACATTGCCGTGTGCCTGCCCGCCTTCTCGCCCGACACCGTGCATCGCGACGTCAACGCCTGAAGCACCGCGCCGGGAGCCGGCAGGGGGACGGACCGCTGATGTCCTGCCTGATGGTGACGCTTGCGATGGCCGGCCAGGCGCCGACTGTCTGGCATGGATGCGTGCCGAAACCGGAACCGGGGGAGACGGGTCAGTCTATAGGTCCGCGGACCTGCACGCATGCGCGTGCATTCGGCTGCCGCGGTGCTGTTTCCGGAGTGGGGACTGTATGGGACATCTGAAACGGTATTTGTCCGGCGGCCACAGCCCTGCCGAGATTCGGTGGCATTTGGCGATTCTCGTTGCGGGATACTGGGGCCTGGTGCTGTGCGCATGGCTGGGGTATCCGGCGGAAAACCATTTCTCCGTCAATACGGCCATGCTTAGCGCGCTGGGGAGTTTTGAGGACCGCTACAACCCGCGGTGGTACTGGGTGTTCTCCGTTGCAATGGCCTATTGCGGCCTGTGCATGGTGCCGGTCGTGCTGTACGTCCGGCGCAGGCTGACGGTCGTTTCCGCCTGGGGCGCGACAGTGGGCGCGTTCTTCTTCATCACGGGCTGCGCGGCCATTTTGCTGACCGGCCTGCTGCCCTATGCCCACCGCGATTTCCTGGGCTGGCGGCTGGCGCATCTTCACATGAACGCGGCGGCGCTCATCACGGCGAGCTTTGCGCTTGGCTTTGCGTGGCACGGGCTGCTCCTGCTTCGGGACCGGTTTGCGCGCAGGACCTTCGACGGGCTCGTGGCGCGCCCGTACCTGCGGTTTGTCGGCCCCTTCATGATATGCGTTCCGGTGATACTCGCCGTTCTCCATCGGATACAGTGGAAATCCGTTCTTGCCGGCGACATGTCGGCGGCCTTTTCCCCCATGGCGCATTTTCCCCTGCTGGAGCACATCGCCATCTGGACCCTCACCGTCTTTGTCGTCTGGTTCACCATCGTCCTCCCGCACCCGCAGGAGGCGGCGGAGCGCTAGACGCCCGTTCTGGTGGGGGGCAGATGTGCGCACATTCCGGGTCTCCGATGATTCAAAGGGAGTCAATTATCATGAACCGTTGGTTTACCCCGAAACCATGAAAATGGGCCCATGTTCTCAACCCTAACGGGCGCTGTTTTTGGTCCCCCCTGGAGGGGGGCGGTCCCGCCGCAGGCGGGGCGGGGGGTGTATGCCCCACGCCGCCCCAATTTTCGGAGCGGAGACAATTCAGGTCTAAGCGCAGGCATACACCCCCCGGCCCTTCGGGCCACCCCCCTCCAGGGGGGACGAAGAATGTCCGCGGCCCCAGGAAATTTACGGAGTCAGGCAATGAACCTTGTTCCAGTGATGGATGCAGTGGAAGCAAAAGCCCGGGAACTCATGCTGGAAGGGGCTTCCTCAGGGCATGATTACGCGCACGTCCGGCGGGTGCATGCGCTCTGCTGCCGTCTTGCCGGGATGGAAAATACCCCGGTGTCGCGTCCTGTGCTGGAGGCTGCGGCCTTCCTCCATGACATCGGACGGGAATGGGAGAGAAGGGACCCGGCCGTTGATCATGCGCTGAAGTCTGCTGAACTGGCGGAGCCGGTATTGCGGGAGGCGGGGTTTCCTGAGGAGGACCTTCCGAAGGTGCTGTATGCGATTCGGGTGCATCGGTTCAGCGGCGGGGTGGTGCCGGAAACGCTGGAGGCGCGGTTGCTGCAGGATGCGGACCGTATAGACGCAAGCGGGGCGCTCGGGATTGCGATGACCTTTGCATACGGCGGCGCGCACGGACGGGTGCTGTATCATCCGGAAGACCCGTTTGCAGAAGGGCGGGCGCTGGATGACGGGGTATGGTCGCTGGACCATTTCTATGCGAAGATACTGTTGCTGGGGGAGACGCTGCACACGGAGTCGGCGCGGGTGATTGCGCGGGAACGCACCGCGTTCACCAGAGCTTATCTGGAACAGTTGAGGAAAGAGATGGCGGGGGAGGCATGAATGGACAATGGATAGTTGACAATTGACAATGAAGACGGCGTGGGGAGACTGATTTACCGCAAAGGTGGGCTTATGAACAAAGAACAGACGAATGACGAAGAACGGAACGCCGGGGGCGGCAGCCCCGTGCTCAAGCGCCGGGCCTTTCTGGCGGGCGGGGCGTTGGTGGTGAAGGACCCGGGTCTCGCCGAGCGGCTGGCTGTCCTGCAGAATGCCCTGGGAACCTGCCAGGCACCGTTTGACTGCTTCCTGGTCCTGCGCGAGCTCAAGACGCTGGCATTGCGCATGGAAGCGCACCACAGCAACGCATTGAAGATCGCGCAGTGGCTGGAGGCACATCCGAAGATCTTGCGCGTCAACCATCCGGGGCTCGTGAGCCATCCACGGTACGAACTGGCCCGGCGGCAGATGCGCGGCTGCGGCGGCATCTTCTCGTTCTGCGTACGCGGTGGGGTGGACGCAGTGACGAGGCTCCTGAACGGCGTGAAGCTCTTTACATTGGCGGAGTCACTCGGCGGCGTTGAGTCGCTCATCGAGCATCCCGCGACCATGACCCACGCATCCATGCCGGCGGCCGCCCGCGCCGAGGCCGGCATCACGGATGACATGATTCGCGTCTCCATAGGCATTGAGCACGTGGACGATCTCATTGCCGACTTGGAGCGGGCGTTGAACGCGGTGTGAACGTAGACAAGGGCATTTCCTGGGCACGCCAATCTCCCGATTGGCTCTTTTGCGTCAGACTGCCAATCGGGAGATTGGCGTGCCCAGGATGCGGCGGTGCTCGACCCAAAATTCAGCCCGAAATTGCATATTCTGACGGGAAACAGGTATCCTATTGCCGCATTTGTGACGGTGCCCATTTCCAACCTGTGAGGATCATGCCGTGTCTCAGAATCCACTGGTTTCTTATCTTCAGCGGACCCCGGCCGAGAGCGTTGACGCCGGTTTTGTGGCCTATCTGGCGCAGATGACCGAGGTTTCCAAGGTTGCGCCGACGGTGGCCAAGGCCGTGATTCAGGAACTGGCCGACCAGCGGCGCTACCTGAAGCTGATTGCCAGCGAGAACTACTGTTCGCTGTCCACGCAGTTGGCCATGGGCAACCTGCTCACGGACAAGTACGCCGAGGGCATTCCGCACCAGCGCTTCTATGAGGGCTGCGACAATGTGGACACCGTCGAGGCCTATGCGGCGGAGCAGGCGGTGAAGCTGTTCGGCGCGGACCATGCCTACGTGCAGCCGCACAGCGGCGCGGACGCGAACATGGTGGCCTACTGGGCCATTCTCACGGCCAAGGTTGAGGCGCCCTGCCTGGAGAAGTTCAACACGACCAATCCGGCCGCGCTTTCGGCCGAGGACTGGAACGGCGTGCGCCAGGAAATCAACGGCAAGCGTCTGATCGGCATGGACTACTATTCGGGCGGCCACCTGACCCACGGCTACCGGCGCAATCTGTCGGCGAAGATGTTCGAGTCGTTCAGCTATGCGGTGAACCGTGAGACGGGCTATCTCGACTACGACGAAATCGAGAAGATGGCGGTGGAACTGAAGCCGCTGGTGTTGCTGGCGGGCTACAGCGCCTATCCGCGCCTGATCAATTTTGCGCGGATGCGCGAAATCGCCGACAAGGTCGGCGCGGTGTTCATGGTGGACATGGCCCACTTCGCCGGGCTCGTGGCGGGCGGCGTGTTCACCGGCGACGCCAATCCGGTGGCGCACGCGCATATTGTCACCTCGACCACGCACAAGACGCTGCGCGGCCCGCGCGGCGGCATTGTGCTGTGCAAGAAGGAATTCGCCGAGTTCGTGGACAAAGGCTGTCCGATGGTGCTGGGCGGGCCGCTGTCGCACATCATTGCGGCCAAGGCGGTGGCGTTCACCGAGGCCAACAAGCCGGAATTCAAGGCCTATGCGGCGAAGATCGTCGAGAACGCGCGCACGCTGGCCGAGACCTTCGTCAAGAGCGGGCTCACACTGGCGACGGGCGGCACGGACAACCACCTGATGCTCATCAACGTGGCCAAGAGCTGCGGGCTCACGGGCACGCAGGCGGCCTCGGCGCTGCGCGAGTGCGGTGTCACGCTCAACTACAACTCGCTGCCCTTCGATCCGAACGGTCCGATGATCACCAGCGGGCTGCGCATCGGCACGCCGGCCGTCACCTCGCTCGGCATGGGCGCGGACGAGATGGTCGAGATCGCCGCCATCATCAAGTCCGTGCTGGACGGCACCAAGCCGGACATCCTCACCGCCGGCGAGAACGCGGGCAAGCCGAGCAAGAAGAAGTACGTGCTCGACCCGAAGGTGCGCGACGCGGCGCTCTCGCGCGTCAAGGCGCTGCTGGGCCGCTACCCGGTCTATCCGCAGCTTGACCTGGGCTTCCTGCAGGAACACTTCGGATGAACAACCCTGCCACCCTGAACGCGGTGCTCAAGGCCGTGTTCCTGGTCGGCACGGGCGGCGCGCTGGGTTCGCTGGCCCGGTATGGCACGTCGGTCGGCTGCGCGCGCCTGTTCGGGACGGGGTTCCCCTGGGGCACGCTGGTGGTCAACCTCACCGGCTGTTTCATCTACGGACTGGCCTTCGCATTGATCATCCGCAACATGGTGCCGCTGGGTTCGGAACTGCGCATGTTCCTGTTGGCGGGCTTCCTGGGCGGGTTCACCACCTTCTCCAGCTTCGGCATGGAGACGGTGCTTTTCGCCGCCGAGGGCGGCATGGGGCTTGCCCTGGCCAACATTCTGGCGAACAACGTGGCGGGACTGGCCCTGTGCGCTTTGGGGCTGTGGGCCGGGCATCTGCTCTAACGGGTCATTGGAATGGAGGATTCTGCAATGGCGGGTCTGTTCTTTTCGGGAGGCTTCATCAGGGAGGCCGTGGATTCCATAGAGGGTCAGCAGGCCAGCGCGGAAAAGATCGCCGCCGTCTCGCAAAAGACCGAAATCCAGGAACTTCGCGAACAGGTCAGCCGCCTCGCCCTGCTCAACCAGGCGATGTGGGAACTGGTGCGGGAACGGCTCCAGGTGACCGACGCCGACCTGGAAAAGGCGGCGCAGGAGGTGGACCTCCGCGACGGTGTGCAGGATGGGCGCATGTCCGCCCATCCGCTCCAGTGTCCCCGCTGCAAGCGCGTGTCCAATTCGCGGCACAAGAAATGTCTGTATTGCGGACTTTTGTTTGAAGGCGACGTGTTCGGTTGACAGGCACAAGGAGATGTTGATGGTTACCGAATCGGCAATTCTGGACGCACTGCGGTCGGTGATTGATCCCGACTTCCACCGCGACATCGTGTCGCTCGGCTTTGTGAAGAACGTGAAAATCAACGGCGGTGACGTGTCGTTCATCATCGAACTGACCACCCCCGCCTGCCCCGTGCGTGAAAAGTTCCGCGCGCAGGCGATGGAGGCGGTCAAGGCGGTGCCGGGCGTGACCGGCGTGGACGTGGAAATGACCGCGCAGCAGCGGCATGCGGCCTCGCCGACGGCGGACTTGGGCAACATCGGCACTGTGATCGCCGTATCCTCGTGCAAGGGCGGCGTGGGCAAATCCACCGTGGCCGCGCTGCTGGCGCGGGCCCTGCAGCGTGAGGGGCTTGCCGTGGGCCTGCTGGACGCGGACATCTACGGCCCGTCCGTTCCCACGCTGTTCAACACGCACCACCCCGAAGTGTTCCAAATGGGCGAGATGCTGATGCCGGTGGTGGTGGACGGGCTCCCGACCATGAGCTTGGGCTACCTGATGGGCGAGAAGCCCGCAGTCATGCGCGGGCCGATGGTGTCGAACTACGTGATGCAACTGCTGTCCCAGACCGACTGGGGCCTGCTCGACTACCTGCTGATTGACCTGCCGCCGGGCACCGGCGATATCCAGCTCACGCTGACGCAGCGCGTGTCCTTTGACGGGGCGGTTATCGTCACCACGCCGCAGGCACTGTCGCTGGTGGACGTGGCGCGCGGCATTCTCATGTTCGAGCGCATGATGGTGCCCGTGCTCGGCGTGGTCGAGAACATGGCCTTCTTCACCTGCGACGGCTGCGGCAAGGTACACCACCCCTTCGGCGACAGCGCGGGCGCGCTGCACGACCGGTTCGGGCTGGACCTGCTGGCGCGGCTGCCCATCCTGCCGAACGTACACAGTGCGGCCGCGCGCGACGCGGGCGCGGACATCCCCGAGTTTGCCGCGCTGGCGGAACGGTTGCACCGCGCCGTGGGCATGCGCCGCGGGGACCACGCCGGGCATCCGGAACTCACCGCCGATGCGGCCTTCATCACGGTGCGCTGGCCGGACGGTGCCGAAAGCCGGGTGGCCAACCGTACCCTGCGCCTTTCCTGCCGCTGCGCGCTATGCGTCAATGAGATGAGCGGTGAGCCCATGCTCGACCCGGCGTCCGTGCCGGACGATGTTCAGCCCATGGAAATCGTTCCGCTGGGCAACTATGCCGTCAGTATCGCCTGGAGCGACGGACATGCGTCGGGCATCTACTCTTGGGAACATATCCGCCGCGTGGCGGATGAATCCTCCGCGGCCCAGTGCGGCTGCGGTTGTGTTCACAAGGAGTAGAACGTAGAAGAAGGCCGACAGGAATGCCGGCGTTCCCAGTATGAAGATGTCGGCAGGGATGTTCTAAAGTCCCCCTTTAGCGGGGGTCTGGGGCGTGAGGCTTGGAGACAGGGTGTATGCTGTTCTATACTGCGCATGGGAAGCGGTTAATATCCGCTTCCATTAGACAGGCAGCCGACCTGTCGTAATAAATGCCGCTTCCGGCGTTACAGTGGACAAGACGCCCGCCGGGGCGGCCGCGAGTCAGTTTGAATCATGCATGCTGCCACGCCGGCGTTGGCGCGGCTGACCGAGGCCATACGGCTGGAACCGGAGGGACAACATGCCGAAGAAGATTATCAGCGAGGAAGATGCCCTGCATGCGGCGATTCGCATGGTGGCGCCGGGCACGCACATTCGCGAGGCGCTTTCCATGGTGCTCCAGGCGGGCACGGGCGCGCTGCTCTGCTTCGGCGATGTGAACAAACTGGCCCGACTGTCCGAGGGCGGCGTGCAGTTGAGCGCCGAGGCGACGCCGCAGCTCATCTACGAGCTTTCCAAAATGGACGGCGCGATCATTCTGGATGATAAGGGCACGCGCATCCATTATGCAAACCGCTACCTGCGACCGGCCACGGGGTTTCCCTCCAGCGAAACGGGCACGCGCCACCGGGTGGCCCAGCGCATGTCCTTCCGGGCCAAATGCACCGTGGTGACGGTTTCGCAGCGCCGCGCCTCGGTGACGGTGTTCTGCCACGGCCGCCGCCACCTGGTGAGGACGGTGCAGGCGTCGGCCAACAAGGCCGCGCAGGCCATCCAGACGCTGGAGAAGTACGTGGCCATCCTGCAGCAGACGCTCAAGGATCTGACCATACGCGAGCTGGGCGGCTGGGTGACGGCGGTGGATGTGTGCCGCGTGCTCCAGCGTCGCGAAATGGCCGAGCGCATCATGCGCCGGGAGGTCATGCCCCTCCTGGTGGAACTGGGCGAGGACGGGCGCCTCATGACGCTTCAGGTGAACGAACTGCGCAGACCCTTTGAGGAGGCCCGGCTGGTGGTGCGCGACTATGCGCGGGACCGGTCCGAAGATGCGGTCATTGAGCGCATCCGCGGCCTGGACAGCGACGACCTGCTCAATTCGGGCCTGATTGCGCAGGCGCTGGGCTGCGGCTCGGGCTCGCGCGTGCTGGAGACAAAACTCTCGCCGCAGGGATACCGGGTGCTGATCATCATCGGCGCCCGCTTCTCGGACACGGTCATTCACAACCTGATTACGGAGTTCGGCTCGCTGGCGGGCATTCTCACCGCAAGCAAGGAGCAGCTTGTGGAGGTGGACGGCGTCGGTGAGGCGATGGCGGAGCGGCTGCGCACCGGCGTGGAGATGCTGCGCACCCAGCTCAACATGGACACCAGGAAATAAGCCATGCCCCACGTGGTGGACTGCAAGATTACAGCGCACAAGGAGGTCGGCAGGGGCCACTACCGGATGGCCCTGCGCGCGCCGGATTTGGCGGCGGAGGCGCAGCCGGGTCAGTTCTGCATGATTGAGGTGCGGCCCGGCTACCATCCGTTCCTGCGGCGGCCGATGTCCATCGAGCGCATCTTCGCCGACGGCATTTCGCTGCTCTACAAGGTGGAGGGCGAGGGCACGAAAATGCTCTCCACCCTTGCCGTGGGCCAGTCGGTCAGCGTGCAGGGGCCGCTGGGCAAGCCATTTCCGATCGACGCCGCCTGGGAGCGGCCCATCATCGCGGCGGGCGGCATCGGCGTGGCGCCCTTTCCCGGACTGGCCGAGGCCGTCATCCGGAAGACGGGGCGCGTGCCCGAGGTGGTGATTGCTGCGCGCAACGATTCTTTGATCCTTTGCGAAAAGGATTTCAAGCGCATGGGCTGCCGGGTGACCCTGGCCACGGACGACGGTTCCGCCGGGAAGCAGGGCTTTGCGTCCGATGCCCTGGCGGAATTGGCGCCAGGTCCGGGTGCCGTGGTCTATGCGTGCGGGCCCATGCCCATGAGATCGGAAGAGCGTCGTGTAGGGAAAGAGTGTAGATCTCGGTGGTCG